>JAEEYS010000030.1 GCA_016288255.1 Bacillota bacterium | reverse complement strand
GATTTCAGTTTGCGGAAAAATGCGGCAGTGAGGTCAACGACTCTTTTGTGATGGAAAAAGGACAGATCAAGACCAAAACCAACCATAACGGCGGAATCAACGGAGGGATCACCAACGGGATGCCTATTTTGATCAAAACGGTGGTCAAACCGACGCCTTCTATTTATCAAACGCAGCAGACAGTGGATTATCAAAAGAAAGAAGAAACAACGATCGCTATAGAGGGAAGACATGATCCGGCTGTTTTTCACAGAGCCAGAGTTGTAGTGGACAGTGTTATTGCCGTCGGACTTTTGGATCTGCTGACGGAACGGTTTGGAACAATTTGGATGAGCGGAGAGGAATAAGATGAGATACGGACTGATCGGGGAACATTTGAGCCACAGCTTTTCCAAAGAGATACATGAAAAACTGGGAGATTACCCCTATGATTTATATCCTTTAAGCAGGGAAGATTTTCCCGCGTTTATGGAAAAAAGAGATTTTACGGGGATCAATGTGACCATTCCTTATAAAGAAGCGGTGATCCCCTATTTAGATCATTTGGATCATAAAGCAAAAGCCATCAAAGCCGTCAACACCATTGTAGAAAAAGACGGGCTGCTTTACGGTACCAACACGGATTTTGACGGATTTTATTATTTGGTCCAAAAAAACAATATTTCTTTTGCGGATAAGGTCGTTTTGATCCTGGGAAACGGCGGCGCGGCCAAAACAGTAACAGCGGTGGCACGTTCTTTGGGGGCAAAAGAGATCGTGACGGTAAGCCGCAGAAAACAGGACGGGACCATAACCTATAAAGAAGCGGAAAAACGAAAAGACGCGGAGATCATCGTCAATTGTTCTCCCGCGGGGATGTATCCTCATACGGGAGAATGTTTGGTAGAGTTAAAAAATTATCCGCATTTGACCGCGGTATTGGACGTGGTATATAATCCCATGAAGACAAAGCTTCTTTTGGAAGCGGAAAAGCTAGGGATCCCGTATGCCAACGGGCTTCGTATGCTGGTGGCGCAGGCAAAATATGCGGCGGATTTCTTTTTTGATACAACATTTCAGGACAGTGCCATAGAAGAGATCTACAGGGAATTGGTAAGAGATCTCTCCAATGTGTCTTTGATCGGCATGCCGGGAAGCGGAAAAACGGGTCTGGGGCAGGTCTTGAGCCAAGCGCTGCAGAAAAAGTTTGTGGATCTGGATGTGCTCGTGGAAGAAAAAGCCGGCAAAAGCATTTCGCAGATTTTTGCGGACGAGGGAGAAGAAGGCTTTCGGGCACGGGAACAGGCAGTTGTCGAAGAAGTATCGAAAGAAAAAGGACAGGTGCTTTCTACCGGCGGCGGCGTGATACTGCGAGAAGACAATATAGAACATCTGAGACAAAACGGCCCGATCATTTTAATAGACCGGCCTTTAAAAGATCTGGAAGCAGATGACAAGCGGCCTTTGGCCAGAAATAAAGAGGCGATCAAAGCGCTGTATGATAAAAGGATCTCTTTGTATTACCAATACAGCGATAAGATCGTTTCCAATGAGAAAGAATTTGATCAGGTGATAGAAGACCTGAAGGAGGCTTATGATGAAGCTATCAGTGATTAACGGACCGAACTTGAATATGCTGGGGATCAGGGAGCCGGACGTTTACGGGAAAGTGACCTACGCGGATCTGGTTTCTTATATCGAAGAAGTTTGTGAACGGGAAGGGATCGAAGTGGATATTTTCCAAAGCAACCATGAAGGCGTTTTGGTGGATAAGATACAGTCCTGTTATCACAACGCCGATGCGATCTTGATCAATCCCGCGGCATATACTCATACCAGCATAGCGATTTTGGACGCATTGAAAGCAGTTGATATTCCCACGGTGGAGGTGCATCTTTCCGATATTTATCAGCGGGAAGCGTTTCGGCACTGCTCTTATGCGGGAATGGCTGCGTTAAAAACCTTTTACGGCGAGGGAATAGTAGGCTATGAAAAAGGGATTTGTTATTTAAAAGAATATTTAGCGAAAAAAAATAAAAGGAGAAAATAAAGAATGATCATATCGACCAAAAGAGGCACGCCTCAAGAGGAGATTAGGAAAATTATCAATGATTTGGAACAGCAGGGATTTTCCGTTACGCTGATCCGAGGCACGGACTATAACGTATTTGGCGTTGTAGGGGACACCACCAGTTTGGATGAAAACCTGATCGCGGCCAACAAATATGTGGAAAGCGTGACCCGTATCGCGGCGCCTTATAAAAAGGCGAATCGGCTGTTTCATGAAGAAGACACCGTTGTAGATGTGGCAGGTGTGAAAGTAGGGGGACAAGAAAAGATCGTGGTGATCGGCGGCCCTTGTTCCGTAGAAGGAGAAGAAAACTTATTAAAAATCGCGCAGGGCGTGAAAGACGCGGGAGCGGATATGCTGCGGGGCGGCGCCTATAAACCGAGAACTTCGCCCTACGCTTTCCAAGGACTGGGAACAGAAGGGATCCGGTACCTTTGCGAAGCGAAAGAAAAATATCACATGCCCATTGTTAGTGAATTGATGAGTATCGATAAAATCGATGAATTCGAAGAATATGTGGATCTGGTGCAGATCGGCGCCAGAAACATGCAAAACTTTGACTTGTTGAAAGCAGTGGGTAAAATGACAAAACCGATCCTTTTGAAAAGAGGTCTTGCCAATACCATTGAAGAATGGATTATGAGCGCCGAATACATTATGTCAGGCGGCAATGAAAATGTGATCTTTTGTGAAAGAGGGATACGGACATTTGAAAAATATACCAGAAACACGCTGGATCTAAGCGTGGTGCCGATCATCAAACAAAAGAGCCATTTGCCCATCATTATTGATCCGTCTCACGCCACGGGAGATTGGAGACTGGTAGAAAGCATGTCCTTGGCGGCGATCGCGGCAGGGGCAGACGGGCTGATGATCGAAGTGCACAACAATCCGGAGTGCGCATGGAGCGACGGCGCCCAATCCTTAAAGCCGGATAAGTTCAAAGAGCTGATCGAAAAGGGCAGAAAGATCGCCGGTGTGGTAGGAAGGGAT
>JAEEYS010000029.1 GCA_016288255.1 Bacillota bacterium | reverse complement strand
GGACTTGGAAGAAAAAGAAAATATTTTAAAGAATCATGTAGCGGAAGCGTTGAATTACTGCAGTTTAGACAGACAAAAATGGCTTTAAGGCGGTGAAAAAGAGTGGAAGATTCTTATTTGCTGGCACTTTCTTTGATCCCCGGTGTGACCAATCGCACGCTGGAAAAATTAAATGAAAATTTTTCTTCCTGGAAGGCGTTTGAAAAAGCGACCGCAAAACAGCTTACGGAAACGGGGATTTCCGAAGATTTGGGAAATAAGCTTTTGTATCAGCGCAAAAAGATAGATACCAAACGGCTCATGGATTATTTAAAGAAGCAGGAGATCGGATTTATAACGCCAAACAGCGCGGATTATCCGGAATATTTAAGACAGATCTCTCATAAGCCGATGGTTTTGTATTATAAGGGAGATATCAAAGTTTTGTCAAAGCCTGCCGTAGCCGTTGTCGGCACCAGAAAAGCTTCTCCTTACGGACTGGACACCGCTTATCAGTTTGGGAAGAAACTGGCGGAAATGGGATTTACGGTCGTAAGCGGCATGGCAAGAGGGATCGACGGGGAAGCGCAAAGAGGCGCTTTGACGGCAGGAGGCAAAGTGATCGCCGTGTTGGGCGGCGGCGTGGACAACATTTATCCGCCGGAGCATAAGAAACTATATCATGATATATTGGAAAAGGGCGGCGTTATCGTCAGCGAATATCCGCCGGGGTCAAAGCCGTACCCGAAAAATTTTCCGGAAAGGAATCGGATTGTAGCGGGACTGGCTTTGGGGGTCACGGTAATAGAAGCGCCGGAAAAAAGCGGCGCGCTGATCACGGCAAGAATGGCGTTCGATGACAACAGAGAAGTATTTGCCGTACCGGGCAATATCGATAAGCCGAGTTTTGCGGGTTCGAATCTGCTGATCCAGAGAAGCGGCGCAAAGCTGGTGACAAAACCGGAAGATATTGTGGAAGAGTTTGATTGGGTCTATCCGCAAAAAGAAGAGTCCAAAGCGGAGCCAGACACTCTGTCGGGATGGACGGAGCCCGTGGGTCTGGAAAAAGAGATACTGGACTATTTGACGGGAAAAGAAGGCGTTCATTTTGCGGAAATCGTAGAAGAATTTGGCTCGGAAACGATAGAAGTCTTGACTGATTTGGAAATTGATGAGAGAATAAGACGATTACCGGGTGGATATTATAGGAAGTTTTAGTGAGAGGATATATTGGAGGAACGGTTATGGCGGAAAAGAAAACAGTAAAAAAAACAGCCAAGAAAACGACAAAAAAGGCAGAACCTACCGAAAACAAAACATTGGTGATCGTGGAATCACCGGCAAAAGCAAAGACCATTGAAAAATATTTGGGAAAAAAATATAAAGTCATTGCGTCAAAAGGTCATTTGCGGGATCTGCCGAAAAGTCAGATCGGTGTTGATATAGAAAACGGATTTGAACCCAAGTATATCAATATTAGAGGAAAAGGCGACTTGATCAAGCAGATCAAAAAGGATGCCGAAAAATATCCGAAAATCTATCTGGCTACCGACTTGGATCGGGAAGGAGAAGCCATTTCCTGGCATCTTTCCAAACTGTTGGATATAGATGAAGACAAAGAATGCAGGATCGTGTTCAATGAGATCACCAAAGATGCCATTCAAAACGCGGTAAAACATCCCCGCAAGATCAATACGGATCTGGTAAATGCCCAGCAGGCAAGAAGGATCTTGGACAGGATCGTGGGATACAAATTAAGTCCGCTTCTTTGGGCGAAGATCAACAGAAAAGGGCTGAGCGCCGGAAGGGTACAGTCCGTGGCATTGAAGCTGATCGTGGACAGAGAAAACGAGATCCAAAACTTTGTACCGGAAGAATATTGGACACTGGATGCCGATGTCAAAGACCAAAAGAAAAATAAATTCACGATCAATTTTTACGGTGACAAAAAAGGCAAGATCAAACTGCAGAACAAAGAACGGGTCGATGGGATCATAAAGGACCTGGATCAAAAAGAATATGTGGTCTCCGATAAAAAACTGGGCGTCAGAAAGAAAAACGCACCGCCGCCTTTTATTACCAGCAGTCTGCAGCAGGAAGCTGCCAGAAAATTGAATTATACGGCCAAACGGACCATGATGATCGCGCAGGAGCTGTATGAAGGCGTCAACATCAAAGGGGAAGGACACGTGGGTCTGATCACCTATATGAGAACGGACTCCACCAGGATCTCTGAAGAGGGAAGAAACGCGGCCAGAGCCTATATTTTAAATCAGTATGGCAAAGAATACGTGTATTACGGAAAAGCATCCGCACCCAAAGGCGCCAATGTGGCAGATGCCCACGAAGCGATCCGGCCGACGCTGCCGCTTCGTTCTCCCGAAACGGTAAAAGACAGCTTAAAACCGGAAGCGTTCAAGCTTTATTCGCTTGTTTGGAATCGGTTTTTGGCAAGTCAGATGATGCCGGCTGTTTATGATACGGTGGCTTTGACGGTGGATGCGGGCGATTATGTTTTTAAAGCCTCCGGTTCGGAGATCAAGTTCAAAGGATTCATGGCTGCCTATGTGGAAGGGCAGGACAACAAAGAAGAAAAAGAACAAAAGATACCGAAGGATCTGGAGATCGGCGAGATCTTGACATTGCAGAAATTAAAACCGGAACAGCATTTCACACAGCCGCCGCCGCGGTTTACGGAAGCGATGCTGATCAAAATGCTGGAAGAAAAAGGGATCGGAAGGCCCAGTACTTATGCGCCTACGATCGATACCCTGCAAAACAGGCAATATGTCTACAAAGAACAAAAACGATTCGTTCCCACGGAACTGGGCGAAGTGGTAACGGAATTGATGAAAGAGAATTTTAAGGATATCGTCAATGTAAAATTCACTGCCAACATGGAAAAAGAATTGGATGAAATAGAAGAGAACAAGCAGGATTGGAAAGAGATCTTGCAGGGCTTTTACGATAAGTTCAAAGTCGATTTGGAAAAGGCGGAATCCACTGTTGAAAAAATACAGATCAAGGATGAAGAGACGGATGTGATCTGTGAAAAATGCGGAAGGAAGATGGTCATTAAAAACGGGAGATTCGGGAAGTTTTTAGCCTGCCCGGGTTTTCCGGAATGCCGCAATACAAAACCTTACACAGAAAAAACGGATATTCCCTGTCCAAAATGCAAAGACGGTAAGATCATTGTCAGAAAGACCAAAACAGGTCGGAATTTCTATGGCTGCAGCAACTATCCGGAATGTGACTTCACTTCCTGGAAAAAGCCCAGCGGCAAATACTGCCCCGTTTGCGGCAGCTATATGATCAGAGAAAGGAACAAATTGGTGTGCTCCAATAAAAAATGTGGGAAAGAAGGGAATAGCGGCGTATGATTACAGTGATCGGCGGCGGTTTGGCCGGAGCGGAAGCAGCTTATTATATCGCGAATCAGGGCATTTCCGTTCGCTTATATGAAATGCGTCCCCATCAAAATACGCCTGCGCACAAAACCGATGCTTTGGCAGAGTTGGTGTGCAGCAATTCCTTAAAAGCTGAAAGACTGGAAACCGCTTCCGGTCTTTTAAAATATGAGATGGAGATGTTTCATTCTCTGATACTAAAATGCGCTTATGAGACCAGGGTAAAAGCCGGAGGCGCTTTGGCGGTGGATCGAAACGGGTTTTCCGAAAAAGTGACAAAAGAGATAGAAAGTCATCAAAATATTGAAGTGGTGCGGGAAGAGATCACAGATCTGTCTCAATTAGAAGGGATCGTTGTGGTGGCTACCGGGCCTTTGACTTCCGGGAAATTATGCCGGTCTTTGAGAGAAATGACGGGAGAAGACAACCTTTATTTTTATGACGCGGCAGCGCCGATTTTGACCAAAGAATCCATTGATATGGACAACGCTTTTTTTGCGTCTCGCTATGACCGGGGAGAAGCGGATTATATCAATTGTCCTATGAGTAAAGAAGAGTATGAAGCGTTTTGGACGGAGTTGATCCAAGCGAAGACCGTTCCTTTAAAGACGTTTGAAGAAGAAAAAGTGTTTGAAGGCTGTATGCCTGTGGAAAAAATGGCGAAACGGGGAATACAGACTCTTTGTTTCGGACCACTGAAACCCAAAGGACTGGTCGACCCTAAAACAGGCAGGGAACCTTATGCGGTGGTGCAGCTTCGAAAAGACAACCAAGAGGGAAGCCTTTATAATATCGTGGGGTTCCAGACCAATTTAAAATGGGGAGAACAGCAAAGAGTATTCTCCTTGATCCCGGCCTTAAAAAACGCGGAATTTGTGCGCTATGGGGTCATGCACCGGAACACGTATCTGAACAGTCCGAAAATACTGCTTCCCACCATGCAGATGGAGAAAGCTCCTCATATTTTGTTTGCGGGACAGTTGACCGGTGTGGAGGGATATATGGAGTCTGCCGCAAACGGGATCTTGGCGGGGCTCAATGCCGCTCGTCTGGAACAGGGAAAAGCGCCTCTTGTCTTCCCGAGAGAAACGCTTATGGGCGCGATGGCGGCTTATATTTCCGACAAAAGCAAACAGACATTGCAACCGATGAATTCCAATTTCGGCATTTTGCCGCCTTTGGACAAAAAAATCAAAAATAAAAATGAAGCCAGAATGAAACAAAGCGAACGCAGTTTAAAAGTGCTGAAAGAATTTTTGGAAACAGAAAATATTTTATAGATTCTTCACAAAAGATTCATAAAAAAACGATATGATAAAAAGAGACGCTTCCATGAAATAATAAAAAAGGAAAGAAGCTAAGATATGGATAACAGCGGGATCAAAGAATATCTTTTATATTTAAAAACAGTGAAGGGGTATTCCCAAAATACGATCAGAAGCTATGAAAACGATCTTCTGGAGTTTTCGGGCTTTATCGAAGAGCAGGTCAAAAAGGAATTGCGTGAGCTGAAATACCGGGATATTCGGTATTATTTGAGCCATCTTTATGCCATGGGACTGACCAAAAAGACCATCAGCCGAAGACTTTCGGCCATTCGGTCTTTTTATAAATACATGGTAAGGCAGAATGATTGGGAGAACAATCCGGCGCAGCTGGCCAAAAGTCCCAAACTGCCGAAAAAGCTTCCTAATTTCTTGTATGAAGAGGAAATGACAGAACTTTTGGCGCTGCCGCCCAATACGGTTTTGGGATACAGAGACAAACTGATATTGGAACTTTTATACGGTGCGGGACTGCGGGTATCGGAACTGATGGATCTGAATTTACAAGATATTTCCGTGGAAGAAGAAGTGATCTATGTTTTTGGGAAAGGCGAGAAAGAAAGACTGGTCCCCATTGGACAGGAAGGATTGAAAAGCTTGGATACGTACCTCCTGAAAAGCAGGGGAGAGATCCTAAAGAAAAACCATAAGGAAGAAACAGAAGCGCTGATCTTGAACAAGCTGGGGGATCGGATGTCGGACAGGAGCATTCGCCGCACGGTAGAAAAATACGTGCACAAACTGGCGGTGATCAAAGAAGTGACACCGCATACGCTAAGACATTCTTTTGCCACTCACATGCTGAACAACGGCGCGGATTTGAGAGTTATTCAGGAACTGCTGGGACATGAAAGTTTGTCTACCACGCAAATCTATACCCATGTTTCCAAAAAACACATTCGAGATACTTATAATCATGCTCATCCCAGGGCGTAAGGAGGAAGAAAAATGGAATTTAGAGGAACTACGATATTAGCGGTAAAAGACGATACCGGCGTTGCCATTGCCGGCGACGGGCAGGTTACGTTTGGTGAAAATACGGTAATGAAAAGCACTGCCAAAAAAGTAAGACGCTTATACGGCGGGAAAGTGATCGCCGGGTTTGCCGGTTCCGTAGCGGATGCCATGACGCTGTTTGAACGGTTTGAAACGGAGATCCAAGCGACCCGCGGCAATATGGTAAAAGCAGCTATAGAATTGGCGAAGCAATGGCGGCAGGACAAATATCTGACGAAACTGCAGGCGCTTCT
>JAEEYS010000028.1 GCA_016288255.1 Bacillota bacterium | reverse complement strand
TAATGCCAGGCGTTCTCTTAATTCTTCTGAAATCGCGCCTTCTCTTTTCAATTCTTCGCAAATAAAAGGATAATCCGCCGGGTCTACCACCACCGCTACACGGGCATGATTTTTTGCCGCGGCACGGATCATGGTCGGTCCGCCGATATCGATATTTTCAATGGCTTCTTCCAATGTGACCCCTTCCTTTTGGATCGTTGCTTCAAAAGGATATAAGTTGACTACCACCATATCGATCATTTGAATCCCTTGTTTTTGCAGTTCTTGTCTGTCTTTTTCGATCCCTCTTGCCAAGATCCCCCCATGGATATTGGGGTGCAGTGTTTTTACTCTGCCGTCTAGGATCTCAGGGCATTTTGTCACATCGCTGATATATGTCGCAGCCACGCCATTTTCTTTTAACACCTGAAATGTTCCGCCGGTAGAAATGATCTCATAATCCATTTCTTCAATCGCTTTTGCAAATTCTACCAATCCCTTTTTATCAGAAACACTGATAACAGCACGTTTTTTCAATGGGAATCCTCCTCCTTTATCCTGATTTTGTTTTCTTCCACAATCACTCTGTCTTCACAAAGAAGTTTTACCACATAAGGATACAATTTATGTTCTTCTTTTAAGATCTTTTCTGTTAAACTTTCTACCGTATCCTCTTCGTCCACAATGACCGCTCTTTGCGCAATGATCTTGCCGGTGTCCATTCCTTCATCTACAAAATGCACCGTGCAGCCCGCGATTTTAACGCCGAAATCAAACGCCTGTTTCTGGGCGTCCAAACCCCGAAAAGATGGCAAGAGTGCCGGATGGATGTTGACGATCCGATTAGGATACGCATCCACGAATTCTTTGGTCAAAAGCTTCATATATCCTGCCAGCACGACCAAATCTATATCATAGCCTTTCAAAATCTCAATGACTTTTTTATCATATTCCGATTTGGAAGAAAAATCACTTTGCAGCACCGTATAGGTGTCGATCCCGTACGCTTTTGCTTTTTCAAGGGCCGGCGCGTCCGCCTTGTTGCTGATGACCACTTTCACCCGCCCTTTGATATTGCCTTTTTTGGTCTCTTCCACAATGTTCACCATATTGGAACCTCTGCCTGAAACCATGATCGCCAGATTCTTCATGTTTAAGCCTCCCGGAACAAAACAGTTTTATTTCCTTTTACGATTTCACCGATCACAAAATATGGTTCGTTATTTTGCGTCAGAACCGCTTTTAAAGCTTCCGCATCCTTTTGATCCACGATCACGCACATGCCGATCCCCATATTGAACACTTTATACATTTCCATTTCTTCCACGTTGCCCCATTTTTGGATCAGCGGAAAGACTGCCGGCACATCCCAAGCGCGCCGATCAAATTGCGCCGATAGGTTTTCCGGCAAAATACGAGGCACGTTTTCGATCAGACCGCCGCCGGTAATATGTACCAGCCCGTGGATATCCAGATTTTCCACCATGGCCATCACTGCGTCCGTATAGATCCGTGTAGGCGTCAGCATCACTTCGCCCACTGTTTTTCCGCCCAATTCTTCCGGTTTGTCCGTTAAAGCAAATCCTGCCGCTTCCAATAAAACTTTTCTGGCCAAAGAAAATCCGTTGGAATGAAGGCCGCTGGAAGGAAGTCCGAAGATCACGTCTCCTTCTTTGATCTTTTCGCCTGTGATGATTCGATCTTTTTCAATAATGCCTACCGCAAATCCGGCCAGATCATATTCCCCTTCGCTGTACATACTGGGAAGTTCCGCCGTTTCTCCGCCGACCAAAGCGCATTTTCCCATAAGACAGCCTTCTGCCACGCCTTTAACGATCTCTTCGATCTTTTCCGCGGTCACTTTTCCGGTCCCGATATAATCCAAAAAGAAAAGCGGTTTTGCGCCATGTACCAATACGTCATTGACACTCATTGCTACCAAATCGATCCCTACCGTATCGTGGCGATCCATTTGGAAAGCTATTTTTAGTTTGGTCCCCACACCGTCTGTGCCGGAAACCAAAACCGGATGTTCATATTTTCCCGTTAATTCCACCATGCCCGCAAAGGTTGCCAAATCGTTCAATACCGTCTTGTTCCAAGTCTTCGCCACATGCTTTTTCATTTCCTTGACTGCCCGGTTGCCTTCATCAATATTGACACCGGCATCTTTATAAGAAATACTTTCCGCCATATCGATTTCCTTTCCGTCCTCTATTTTCTATCTTCCGTTTGTTTCCTTTTCCTTATATGCGGTGATGCACATGAGGGAACTCCCCCATGTGCATTGGTTTTGTCTTGCTTTATTCAAATTTATATTTGCTCTGGTTGCTTTTTTTCAGCAGATCTTCCACCGGTGTCAAATAGTCGCCGGAGAAACAAGCTGTACAGTAGCCTTCTTCTCCTTCTTTGCAGCCGACTGCTTCCAACAATCCCGCATGGCTGATATAGTGGAGATGATCTGCGCCGATATATTCTCTGATTTCTTCCACCGTCTTGTGCGCCGCGATCAATTCTCCCGCATCCTGGGTATCTACGCCGAAGAAACAGGGGAATTTTGTAGGCGGAGACGCTAACAGCAAAGATACTTCTTTGGCGCCTGCTTCTTTTACCATTTTGATGATTTTTTTACTGGTCGTGCCTCTTACAATGGAGTCATCCACCAAGATCACATGTTTTCCTTCTACCATTTCTCTGACCGGATTTAATTTCAGCCGAACAGAAGTTTCCCGCATAAATTGTGTCGGCTGGATAAAAGTCCTGCCCACATAACGGTTTTTGATCAATCCGCTCTGATAAGGGATCCCTGTGGCATGGGCAAACCCCAGCGCAGCGCAGATCCCCGAATCCGGTACCGGCATGACCACATCGCCGCGAATATTAGATTCTCTGGCTAAAATCTCACCCATCCGATGTCTTGCTTCATATACGCTCAAACCGTTGAATTTAGAATCCGGTCTTGCGATATAAACAAATTCAAATACGCAGAAAGCGCGTTTCCCTTGTTGGATGTATGAATAGGAAGTGATCCCGTTTTTATCGATGGTCACGATTTCGCCCGGTTCCACTTCTCGAATGAATTCCGCTCCGATAATATCCAAAGCGCAGGTTTCGGAAGCCAAAACATAGCCTTTGCCCAATTTACCGATACAAAGAGGACGATACCCCTGGGGATCTCTGACGCCGATCAGTCTGTCTTTGGACAGGATCACAACGGAATAAGCGCCTTTGATATCGATCATTGCTTTTGATAAAGATTCTTCAATGGAATTTTGTCCGTACTGCGCGATCAAGTTG
>JAEEYS010000027.1 GCA_016288255.1 Bacillota bacterium | reverse complement strand
GGAAAAGTAAAAGAGGCGGTAAAGATCCCCGTGATCGGGAACGGAGATGTGTTAACGCCTCAGGACGCGGTTTTGATGGTAAAAGAAACGGGCGTGGACGGCGTCATGATCGGCAGAGGCATGCTGGGGAACCCATGGCTGATCGCGGAAGCGGAAAAAGCACTTTTGGGACTGCCTTTTGAAACAGAAAAAAGCGGCAGGGAAAAAATCCGGATGGCGTTAAAACATTTAGAATATCTTTGTAAAGAGGAAGAAGAAAAAGGCGGAGCGGAGATCTATGCGGTAAAAGAAATGCGAAAGTTTGCCGCCTGGTATGTAAAAGGAATGAAACACGCGGCAGGATTTCGGACGTGGATCAATGCGGCGGAAACAAAAGAAGAGATGGAAACGGCTTTGGAAAAAATATTGTCTGCGCAGGAAGAGGAAGGGATGTTGGGTTTTTAAAAAAACTGTGCTATAATGAGGTGTGATGTGCAAGAAGTATTTTTATTTTACAAAAAAGCGATTGATGCAAAATGCTGCATGCACCGCTTTGGGAGGATAGCATGAAACGAATCGTCAGTGTCAGTATCGGCTCTTCAAAACGAAATCATAAAGCGGAAGCAAATTTTTTGGGAGAGCAGTTTATTATAGAACGGATCGGAACAGACGGCGACAAAGAAAAAGCGATCGCCCTGATCAAGGAATTGGACGGCAAAGTGGCTGCTTTTGGCATGGGCGGCATTGATATTTATGTGGGATTCGGTGACAAAAAGTATATCTTAAAAGACGCGCTGCCTCTCAAAAAAGCCGCAAAAATAAGCCCTATCGTAGACGGTGTGGGATTAAAAAACACACTGGAAAGACGGGTGGTCCATCAGTTGATGGAAAAACGGCCGGAAATCTTAAAGGGAAAAAAAGTGATCGTGACTTCCGCCATGGATCGATTCGGCATGACAGAAGCGCTGGTGGAAGAAGGTTTGGACGTTTCATCGGGGGATCTTCTCTGCGTTTTGGGGATCCCGAAGGTGATCAAACGATATACGACACTGATCTCTTTGGCAAAGGTCGTGGCGCCTATCGTGGTGCGGCTTCCTTTTGAATGGCTCTATCCTACGGGAGAAAAGCAGAATAAGACAAAATCCAATAAGCATGCCAAAGCGTTTGAACCTTTTGACGTGATCGCGGGAGATTTTCTTTATATCAAGAAATTCATGCCGGACGATTTGACGGGGAAAGTCATTATTACCAACACCGTGACCAAAGAAAATGTGGAAGACATGAAGAGAAGAGGACTGCAGTATCTGGTGACGACCACACCGGAATTTGACGGCCGCTCTTTCGGCACCAACGTCATGGAAGCGCTTCTGGTGTCCATCATCAACAAACCGCAAAATGAGATCACGGAAGAAGATTATTTAAATATTATGGATCAGCTGAACTTCCAGCCCAGGATCGAACAATTCTATGAATAGCATCTGAGAGTATGGCAAACATACTCTCCTTTTTATGAAGGACAGGGAAGTTTATCGGGAAAAGGGCTGATTTTAGACAAAAAAATCCGCATGGAAATAAAATTATTTGATATAATAAAATAATGTGATATAATAGACGCTAAAGTTATTGATATTAAAATAGATCCTTTTTATTGTAGAAGGAACGGGCAAGGCATGCACATGCCTGTTATTTTTGTTTGATTTTTTCTCTTTCCTTAGAGCCAAAACAGGAAAGAAAAAGATAAATTTTGGATTTGATTTAGTTTAGGAGGATGTATCGTGGAAGGAAACAACAATGCTCAAAAAGTAGTATTAACACAGCAAGGCTTAGATAAAATCAATGAGGAATTGACGTATTTAAAGACAGAAAAACGGAAAGAAATCGCAAAAAGAATCCAGATCGCAAAAGACTTGGGCGATTTGAAAGAAAACGCGGAATATGAAGCAGCAAAAGATGATCAGGGATTTTTGGAAGGGCGTATCGCGCAGCTGGAAAACATGGTCAGATATGCGGAAGTAGTGGATGAACAGCACTTAAATGACGACAAAGTAGGAATCGGCTCCATGGTGAAGGTGCTGGATCTGGCCACCAATAAAGAAATAACGTTTTCTATCGTAGGGATGAACGAAACGAATCCCAAACAATTTAAGATCTCAACTCAGTCTCCTATCGGACAGGCGCTTTTGGGGAGATCGTTGAACGAAGATGTGGAAGTGATCATTCCTGTAGGCAAAGTAGTATACAGGATATTAGAAATTACAAGAATATAAAGGTGATGAAAAGATGGCAGAACAGAAGAATCCAAATGCAAACAACGAAATAACAACACAAGAAGAGCGAAATGAACTGGTTCTTGCAAAGGAACAAAAGTTAAAACATCTTTTGGAAAAAGGCGTGAATCCTTACGGAAGCAGATTTGAGATCACCCATTATACCAAAGATATCATTGAAAACTTTGATGCGCTGGAAGGAAAGACCGTGACCATTGCCGGCCGTATGACGGCAAAAAGAGGACATGGGAAGGCTTCCTTTGGGAATATCGGCGATTTCAAAGGCAATATTCAGATCTATGTGCGCAAAGATGTGGTGGGAGACGATCTATACGATACATACAGCTGTGTAGAAGTCGGCGATATCATCGGCTTGACAGGGGAAGTGTTCCGTACTCATAAAGGGGAAATCTCCGTAAAAGTGTTCACTTTTACGATCTTGAACAAATCCACACAGATCTTTCCGGAAAAATATCATGGACTGAAAGACGTGGATACCCGGTATCGTCAACGGTATCTTGATTTGATCACCAATCCGGAAGTAAAGGATACGTTTATCAAGAGAAGCAGGATCATCCAGTCTATGCGCCGCTATTTGGACGACAAAGGATTTTTGGAAGTGGAAACGCCGATGCTGCATCCGATTTTGGGCGGAGCCAACGCAAAACCGTTTATCACCCATCACAATACCTTGGATATGCAGCTTTATTTAAGGATCGCTACGGAACTTTACCTGAAAAAATTGATCGTAGGCGGATTCGACAGAGTATATGAAATCGGCAAGAACTTCAGAAATGAAGGCCTTTCCATCAAACACAACCCGGAATTCACTTCCGTGGAATTGTATCAGGCGTATGGCGACATTACGGATATGATGGATTTGACGGAAGACATGATCTCCGTTATTTGCGAAGAAGTCAACGGAACAACGACCATTCCTTATGGCGATTTCGGAGATATTTGCTTGGCAAAACCATGGAAAAAGATGTCCATGATCGAAGCGGTCAAAGAATATACGGGATATGATTTTACCATTATTGATACGGATGAAAAAGCAAGGGCCATTGTAAAAGAAGAGTTTCCGGGACAGGAAGAAACGATTTCTTGGGGAGAAGCCTTGAATCTGTTCTTTGAAGAACGGGTGGAAGAAAATCTGGTGCAGCCGACTTTTATTTATGATTATCCGATCGAGATCTCTCCGCTGGCCAAACGGAAAGAAGACGATCCGAGAATGACATATCGGTTTGAACTGTTTATTACTTCTCGGGAACTGGCCAACGCGTTTTCGGAATTGAACGACCCGAAAGATCAGAGAGCCAGATTTGAAAAACAGGTAGAAAAAAGAGAACATGGGGATGAAGAAGCCCAGATGATGGACGAAGATTTCGTAACAGCTTTGGAATACGGCATGCCTCCTACAGGCGGTTTGGGGATCGGTATCGACCGTTTGGTTATGCTTTTGACCAATTCACAATCCATCAGAGACGTCATTTTGTTCCCGACCATGCGGAAAAAAGAAACCGTATGATAGCTAAAACGATAAAAAACATTCTGAGATATCCTCAGAATGTTTTTTTATGTTTTTATTCCATATACAGCCGATAAAGAGGGACCCTGCGCCCTTCTATGGGAGAAAAAGAATTTTCTAGATAGACCGCACCCATTTTATCGTAAAATCCTTTGGCATGCGGATCGCTGAAAAGATAAAGAAACGGGATACCATACTGCTTGCAGTAGGATTTTAAAAAAGAGATGGCCTGACGGCCGACGCCTTTTTTGATGTGCTCCGGTAAAATATAAAAATGTTCCAGCCAAAACCCATGAGGGATCAAAGCGGTGGCAGACTGGAGATCATGCGGGATCTCTGTAATGGAAAAATAGCCGACAGGCGTTTTTGTTTCGATCGTTTCGATGATGAAAACAGCGTTTCTCCTGATATAATAAGGGGTGATAGTCAATTCCTTTTCAAAAACAGGAAGATATTCTTTTGTGTCCTGCCAATATTGTTTGGACAACAGCCCGATTTTTGTCAGCGCTGCCGCTTCTGTTTCTTCGGCTTTGCGATAAGTGATCTGCACTTGACGGCCTTCTTTCTGTGTAAAACATTTTGCTTTTTTTCTTTCTCATAGCATGATTATAGCATGGATAATCTTTAATTTAAATCTGTTCCAAAGGATAGAAAAATTCTTTTTGAGAAAGGGAAAAAAGCCTTGCTTTTCATTTTTTTCTATAATATAATATAAACACTACCCCTCAAAAAAGAGATGAAAAAAGCAAAAAAGGCAAAAAAGTTTGTTGACAACGGGGTAGCCGTCTTGTATAATATATAAATGTCGGCTGGTTGGGCCGGCAGGAAAAAAGAACCTTGAAAAATGAACAGTATATAGAAATAAACTACATTTTAGCCAGTCAATTTT
>JAEEYS010000026.1 GCA_016288255.1 Bacillota bacterium | reverse complement strand
ATTTTACCAAAAACATGCTGGTATATGTGTTCGATGATCAGGAAAGAATGGATGAAATGTTTTCCATGCTGAAAAAAGAGGACGAAAGCAAGCTGACATTGAGCAGAGTGTTCGCGCTCTTTTTGGATAAAATGACGCTTCGAGACGCTTCTCTTTTAGCGGATATCGAACAGGATATTTCCAATCTGGAAGAAGAATTGATCACTTCAAAAAAGGATAGCTGTATCGAAGAGATCGTGATGCTCCGCAGACGCCTTTTGGTTTTAAAACGGTATTATGAACAGCTTTTGGATATTTTTGACGCCATTGAGGAAAATGAAAACGGCTTTATTGCGGAAAAAGAGCTGCGTTATATCCGTATCGTGGACAGAAGAGTGGACAGATTATTTGACGGGGTCATCAATTTAAGAGATTATGTGACACAAGTCAGAGAAGCGTATCAGGCGCAGGTGGACATCAATTTAAATAACATCATGAAAATCTTTACCGTGATCACCATGTTCTTTTCTCCTTTGACGCTGATTGCGGGCTGGTACGGAATGAATTTAAGGATGCCGGAATTTGCCTGGAGATACGGATATTTGTTTGTCATTCTGATCAGCATCGGTTCTGTTTTGGTTTGCTACTATTTGTTTAAGAAAAATAAATGGTTTTAAGGGGATCAAAAGAGAAGAAAGAGCTTAAAATTTTGAGCAAAAAGGTGTAAAATGAAGTGGGTAAGTTTGTCCGCTGCTCTTGTAACAGAAAAAGAGCAGCGTTCTTATGTGATTCTTTGCGAAGGATCGAGGATAGAAACGATAGGAGTAAAAGAATGGTAGAACCAATTTCATTACATTTGACAGAAGAACAGAAAAAACAAGTCAGAGCAGTAAAAGAGACCTATAAGATCGTAGATGCCCATGTGCATATTTTTCCGGGAAAGATCGCCAAAAAAGCAACGGAAAATGTAAGCGATTTTTATACTTTGCCTTTACATTATGTAGGGTATCCTCATATGGTAGTCGAATCGGGGGACATCATCGGGATCAAAAAATATTTAGTCTGCTCCGTTGCCACAAAACCGGAACAGGTAAAAAGGATCGATGACTTTGTCCATGAAAAATGTTTAAAATATCCGGAATTTTTGGGATTTGCCGGATTTCATCCGGATATGAGTTTGGATGAAGTAAAAAGAGAATTGGAACGAATCGTCGATTTAGGGTTAAGAGGCATCAAGTATCATTCTGATTTTCAAACATTTTATATTGATGATAAAAAAATGCTGCCGGTATATAAAGAGATCGTGAAATATGGCCTGCCCATCTTGTTTCACATGGGAGATGATCGGTATGATTATTCTTCTCCCACACGGCTTTCTCATGTTTTGGAAGAAATACCGGAGATGACTGCCATTGCGTCGCATTTTGGCGGTTATTTAAGATGGGAAGAAGCGCACCGCACCTTGAGCAAGGGGTATAAAAATCTTTATTTTGATACTTCCAGCAGTTTGCATTGGCTGTCCAAAGAGATCGCGGTCAGCTTGGTCAATGATTTTGGAGAAGATCATATGATGTTTGGCACGGATTTTCCCATGTGGGATTATGAAGATGAGTTATATCGCTTTATGAGTCTTGATTTGGGAAAAGAAAGAAATCAAAAAATATTGGCAGGCAATTTTGAACGATTGTTCCAGATTACCGTTTGATAAAGGAAAGAAAAGTGGAGAGTTGGGAAAATTCATTGGGAAATAAAACAGAAAAGAAGCAGAACGCGGCAGAAACGATCCGGGAAATGCAGCATTTTCGATACAATCTGGTTTTGGAAGGGATCGCAGTGGGGATCTTGGCCGGTATGGCCGCTATTTTGTATCGTTTGGCGTTAGAACATTCTTCCGGTGTTTTGATGCGCGTTTTGGACTATTGTAAAGGAAAACCATTTCTTACAGCAGGATGGTTTTTTCTATTGGTCTTGATGGCGGTCATAGTAGGGTTTTTGGTAAAATGGGAACCCATGATCTCCGGAAGCGGGATCCCGCAGATCAAAGGAGAAATGGCAGGACACTTGGATCAGTCCTGGTGGCGGGTCATTGCCGCTAAATTTGCGGGCGGCGTTTTGTGTATTTTAGGAGGCTTGTCCTTGGGACGAGAAGGTCCCTCGATCCAATTGGGCGCCATGGCAGGAAAAGGGCTCTCAAAGTCTTTGGGGCGGGGAAAAACGGAAGAAAAGTTTTTGATCACCTGCGGCGCCGGCGCGGGCCTTTCCGCCGCGTTCCACGCGCCTTTGGCAGGGGTGATGTTTGCGCTGGAAGAGATCCACAAGAATTTTTCTTCTTTGGTCCTGGTCTCGGTGACCTGCGCTTCCGTAACAGCGGATTTTATCGCAAAAAATATTTTTGGACTGACGCCGGTATTTCAATTTGAAATACAAGAATTCTTGCCTTTAACGAGCTATGGCTGGCTGATTCTTTTGGGATTTTTGCTGGGGATCGCCGGGGCAATCTACAATAAAGTCCTTCTTTTGACCCAGGATCTTTACAAAAAAATAAAGATCAAAGCGGAATTGAAACCGATCATCCCCTTTATAACGGCAGGGATATTGGGCTTTTTGCTGCCGCAGGTATTGGGCGGCGGACAGACCATGGTCAATTACCTGATGGAAGGGAATCTGGTATTCAAGACGATATTGCTGCTGTTTGCGGTCAAATTTTTATTTTCCATGGTCAGCTTTTCTTCCGGCGCGCCGGGAGGCATCTTTTTTCCGCTTTTGGTATTGGGCGCTTTTTTCGGCGGCGCTTTCGGCCTGATCCTTTCACGGTATTTTGGGGTGGATGGAGAATACATCAATAACTTTATTATTTTAGCCATGGCAGGCTATTTTACGGCTATTGTCAGAGCGCCCATCACCGGTATCGTATTGATTTCCGAGATGACAGGCTCTTTTCAGTATATCCTGCCGCTGTCTTTGGTCGCTATCGTATCTTATATTACGGCCACAGCGCTGCGTTCGGCACCGATCTATGATTCTCTGCTGGAGCGGATCTTGATCCGCATGGGAAAGCAGGAAGAAGAAGAGGACAGCAGTGAAAAGATCTTGTTGGAAATGGTGATAGAGTATGGATCAAAACTGGATAATAAATTGATCCGGGAGGTCAGCTGGCCGAAAAACTGCCTTTTGATCGCTATTAGAAGAGAAGGAAAGGAATTGATCCCCAAAGGAGAGACCAAGCTTTATCCGGGGGACACGATCGTGGCTTTGAGCAATGAGTCAAAAGCGGCGGAGGTTTATAAAGAACTGGAAGAGGATTGCGCTTTTAGCGAGAGATTGGAAAAAGGGGAGTAAGACAAAAATAATAAAAGAGCATGGAATAAAAAAACAGCCGAGTCAAAACGATACGGCTGTTTTTCTTTTGCGGTTTTGTTAAATGATGAATCCACCGTTGGGACTTAATACCTGACCCGTAATAAAATCCGCCTGACTGGAAGCCAAAAACCAAACGGATTCGGCCACATCAATGGGTTTTCCTATTCTGCCCAAAGGAGTCGCTTCAACCAGCTCTTCAATGGTCTCAGGGCCTAATTGAGAGATCATGCGGGTATCGATGAGACCCGGCGCCACACAGTTGACCTGAATGCCGGAAGGCGCCATTTCTTTTGCCAATGCCCGAGTGAATCCGATAACAGCGGCCTTGCTGGCGGAATAATGCACTTCCATAGAACCGCCTACGACGCCCCAAACAGAAGAAATGTTGATGATTTTACCTTTTTTGTGATGGATCATGGAAGGCAAAACGGCCTGAGCGGCATAAAACATGCCCTTGATATTGACATCAAAAACATGATCGATCTCTTCTTCGGACATATCGATGGTAAGGGTGGAATAAGCTACGCCGGCGTTGTTTACCAAAACATCGATGTTGCCGAACGTTTCGATCCCTTCTTTTACCATGGCGTCCACTTCTTTTTTTTGGCGGATATCTGCTTTGACTGCGATCACTTTGGTATATTGACTCAATTCCTTTTGAAGGGAAAGGGCTTCTTGCTCGCTTTCAAAGTAATTGATGACCACTCTATAGCCTCGTAAACCAAACACCCTGGCGATCTCTTTTCCTATCCCACGGGAAGAGCCTGTGACTAAGATTGTTTTGTCCTGTTCCATGGATAACCCTGCTTTCTGATTTTTTTATCTATTTTATCTTACTCCAAAAAACAGGGAAATGCAAAGAAAAGGAAAAACGGGAAGGACAGAAGCATTTAGTTTCCTTGCAAAGAGAAGGAATATGTGATAACGTAGGATAAGGTCGGGAAAACAGATCTAAAATAAAATGGTGATTGTATCACAAAAAACAAATTTTGCTTTAACAGGATCTACAAAGAGGGCAGTATGAAGACATTAGAAAAAATAAGCGAAGGATTTGGAAAATATATGGCAGTGATCGTATTGGCGGTAGCGGCACTTTCGCTGTTGGTGCCGTCTTCTGTGCTATGGATACAGACTGCGTGGGTAAATTATCTGCTGATGATCGTGATGTTTGGCATGGGGCTGACGCTTTCGATAAAGGATTTTGTCATGATATTTACAAGACCGCGGGATATTTTGTTAGGATGCGCGGCCCAGTTTGTGATCATGCCGGCACTTGCTTTTGGATTGAGCCGTATTTTTCGTCTTGACTCGGCGCTTACGGCGGGAGTTGTGCTGGTGGGGACTTGTCCGGGCGGCACAGCAAGCAATGTGATCACTTATTTTTCAAAAGGCGATGTAGCTTTATCTGTCGGTATGACCAGTGTAAATACACTCCTTGCACCGATCCTGACACCTGCCATTACGTATTTTTTACTTCGAACGACCGTTACGGTAGATATAGTAGGCATGTTCTTAAGCATCGTAAAAGTGATTTTGGTACCCATTGGACTGGGATTTATTATGAATAAACTGTTTCAAGAATGGACGCAAAAGCTGGTGAAGGTATTGCCTATGGTCTCTACCGTTGCAATCTGTATGATCGTTGCGGCGGTGGTATCGCATAATGCGGAGAAGATCTATACAAGCGGCATCGTCATATTGGCGGTAGTGGTGTTGCATAACGGATTGGGCTATCTTTGCGGTTTTGGGATAGGAAAGATAGGTAAGATGTGTCCGGAAAAGATCAAAGCGTTTTCGATAGAGGTCGGTATGCAAAATTCGGGACTGGCTACAAGCCTTGCCGGTACGGCATTTCCGCAGCTGGCTATGGCAACGGTTCCGGGAGCGATTTTTTCCGTTTGGCATAATATCTCCGGCGCGATCCTGGCCGGGATTTTTAGAAAATGGAAGCCGCAAGATCAAAAGAAACCGGCGGAAGAGTAAAAAATCTCGATTGGATTAAGAGTTTAGAAAAGAAAAGATAAAAACGGATAGAAGAGATCTATCCGTTTTATTTTTTTAATAAAGAGATGCCTGCTCTTAGTAGTATTTCTTTTCTGCCACTTTTTCCTGTACAAAACGGAGCGCTTCGCCGAATCTTTGAAAATGCACCACTTCTCTGGCTCTTAAAAACCGAATGGGGTCGATGACGTCCGGATCGTCCACCATGCGGAGAATGTTGTCATAAACCACACGGGCTTTTTGTTCTGCCGCCATGTCTTCCACCAGATCGGCGATGGGATCGCCTTTTACTTGAATGGAAAAAGCATTGTAGGGCGTGCCGTTGGCATCACAGGGATAGACGCCTTTTCCGTGATCCACAAAATAAGGAGTCATGCCGGCAGCTTCGATCTCTTCCATGGTAGCGTCTTTCATTAACTGCATAATGATGGTGCCCACCATTTCCAGATGTCCTACTTCTTTGGGACGTTTGGGTTATCAATTTACTTTTTCCTTATAGTATAACAAAAGAATTTGGGTTTATCCTTTTGGCATTTTGGAAAGCTTTGGATAAAGGGATAAGGTAAATTGATCTTCCGGCCCTTCATAGCGCCCGTTGACGGATTTTGTATAATAAGCTTTATGGAGAAGAAGTTTTAAGAGCCTGTTTTTGTCTTTGGGGTCCGTAAGCTTCGGATAAAGCTCCAATATCTTTTCTTCTTGCGGTAAATTTGTTTTGACAGTTTCCGAAAAAGCTCTTTTTTTATTTTCTGCTTCGGTCTGTAATATCTGGAGCCGTTCTTGGGCCGTATGGATATTTTCTTTTAAAAAAGAAGCACGGTTTTGATAGTCTTCTTCCGAATAGAGCCCCTTTTCCAGAAATTCCTGCGCTTTAACAAGCTGCCTTTTCCATTCCCGTTCTTTTTCCCGTAAAGAAGAGGCAAGGATTTCTTCGTAGGAGAGGACGCCATCCGCAGTGGGAGAAATATCCGGGGGATGCTTGATAAGGTAGGCTTTCCAATATTCCTCCAGCGCCTGAACAAGTCGATTTTCGACCAATGAAAGCTTAGAGCTGATATTGGAGCAGGAAGAATAGGGGCACAAGAGAACAGCTTCTTTGTTGCCGGGATAAGGACGGCGCACCATTTGACGGCCGCAGACACCGCAGTAGATCAAACCGGCCAAAGGATTTTGCAATTCCTTTTTTTGAGGCACCGGCGGAGAAGAAAAAGGGATCGAAACGGGATTTGATTTTGCGGGACTTAATTTTTTTTGGGCAGCTTGAAAGAGACTTTCTT
>JAEEYS010000002.1 GCA_016288255.1 Bacillota bacterium | reverse complement strand
GGAATGCCGTCGTGCTTTTGGAAAATCGCGGCGGGCAACAATTTTTTGTATTGGATGTGATGAGTTGATACCGAACACAGAAATGGATATGCAAATTACAGAAGGAGAAATGCCTGCCTATACTTACAGGCTGGATAGGGAGAAGAAAAGGATCAAAGGGTTTGTGGATGAAAAAGAGGCGATGGAACAGGCGGTCTTTAAGATATTGCAGACGGAACGATACCAATATCCCATTTATTCTTTTCAGTACGGATCGGAGATTTTGTCTTTGATTGGACAGGATGAGGACTATGTGGAAATGGAATTGAAAAGACGTATCACAGAGGCGCTGTTGACGGACGATAGGATTTATTCCGTAGAAGAGTTTGAATGGGTAAAAGAAGGGGATTCTCTTAAAATGCTGTTTCGAGTGGCAACAAAATATAGTGTGATACAAGGGGAAAGGGCGGTGTATTGAGTTTGACCTATGAAGAGATTTTAGAGGAGATGCTTTCAAGGGTTCCGGAAGAAGTGGACAGAAGAGAAGGCAGTATTATTTATGATACTTTGGCACCCATCGCTTTTGAGCTCGCTTCTTATTATAACGAGCTGGAAGGCTTGTATGATCTGTTTTTTGCGGATACCGCGGTGGGAGAATGGCTGGACAGAGTGACAAAGCAGTTCGGCATCGCGCGGCAGAAAGCGACCTGCGCGGTAAGAGAGGGGACTTTTACCGCTTCTGACGGCAGTTTGTTTGATGTACCCATAGGGAGCCGCTTTGCGATCAACGAAGCGGTTTTTCAAGTGACCAGAAAAATCAGCGATGGGAAATTTCAATTAACGGCAGAAGAAGCAGGCAGGGCCGGCAATCTTTACGAAGGCGCGCTGCTGCCTATTGATAACATAGAAGGGCTTGCCGCGGCGGTGATGGGGGAAGTTCTTGTTTTTGGAAAAGACAGTGAATCGGATGATGCGTTTCGGGATCGGTTTTTTAATATGATAGAAAGACAGCCTTTTGCGGGAAATGTGGGCGCTTACGAAGAAGCGGTCTTGTCTTTTTCTGAGGCAGGAGCGGTAAAAGTGTTTCCGATCTGGAACGGACCCGGAACAGTAAAATTGGTGGTAGGAAATGAAAATGGACGAGCGGTGGGATCGGCCGTTGTGGAAAAGATACAAGAGCATTTTATGCCACTGAATGAAGCGGGACTGGGAACGGGGTTGGCTCCGATTGGACATACGGTCACAGTAAGTTCCGCGACCAATGTTTCTGTTGATATTACCGCGAATATTGTATTGGATACGGGACATCAATTGGAAGCATTAAGAAGCAGTATTTCAGAAAGTGTGGAAAGGGAGATCGGTCGAATGGGATTTTCAGACAGTATCCTGCACATTTCTAAAATTGCGGTGGCCATATTGAGCGTGGAAGGGGTTTTGGACGTAACGGATATTGCCATCAACGGCCATGAAGAAAGCCTTGTGCTTGAAAAAACGGCAACGAGCTATCAGGTGCCGGTATTCCAGACCTTGACGCTAAGCGAGGTGTAGGATATGTGGTATGAGGATCAAACCGATTATAAAGGATATTTACCTGATTTTTATCAGGATGTCAAAGAGATCAGGAAGCTGGATGAAATCTTAAATGAAAGAATGGACGCGTTCAAGGAAGCGGTAAAGGGGCTGGCTGATAATGTATGCGCTGTAACGGCAAGAGAAAAAGGGCTTGCTCGATATGAAAAAATATTGGGTATCGTACCCCAGACGGGAGAGAATCTATCGGCCAGGAGAAATAAGGTACTGGCAAAATTGTTGGACAAGCCGCCTATTCATGAAGAAAAGGTCAAAGAGATCGCAGAGACTTATTTGGGCAGCGATGTGGATGTGGAGCTGTCTAAAAGCGGATATACTTATGTGATTGCTTACCGGAGCCAGGCGAAACTGCTGGACGCAGAGCCTTTAAAAAATGTTCTGCGGCAGATATTGCCTGCCAATATCGCTTTTACGGTGGAATATATGTATACTTTGTGGAATGAAATACCGCCTACGTGGAATGCGGTAAAACAAAAAACCTGGGATGAACTTAGATTAGGAGCGTGAAAAAATGCCGGAATTAACAGATAATTTGAGATTGAAAAAGCCGCTTTTGACAGAAGCGGCGGATATTACGGTGATCAATGAGAATATGGATAGGATCGATGAAGAAGTGGCGCAGACGCAAACGGATCTATTGGAACATGAAGAAGCGGCTTTGGCCCATGGAGCCGTATCTGCAGCGACACCGAATAAAATTATTTTGCGGGACAGTGCGGGAAGAGCGCAGGTCACGGCGCCTTATTTGGACGGGGATATTGTAAATAAAGCTTATGCGGACGGGAAAATCGGAGGGAATGATTATAAAAGGTCTCCCGGTTATGCCATTACGACAGGATCTTCTGCCGTATATCAGGTCACTTTGACGCCGACGCCGACAGCGTATGTGGACGGCATGCGGATCACGATCGTACCGCACGCGGAAAGCGGAGCCGGCCCGAAACTCAATGTGAACGGGTTGGGAGAGAAGTTTTTAAAAAACAAAGAGGATGAGCTGCTTCAGGCGGGAGACTTGAAAGTCAACATGCCTTATGAATTTTTATACCGAAACGGAAATTTTATCTTATTGGGTGAAGGGGGTGAGAAGGTAACGCTGGTAAGAGGCAGTAAAAGCGGGAACAATACGGAATCGTTCAGTATTTCGGGTTTGGCGGAATACTTTGATGGGGTGCCTCAATATATTTTTATCAATCAGACCAGCGGGGAAGAATCTTATATAGCGGCGAATGTCTATACCGTCATCAATTCCGCCGGCAACAGTCAATATTTTTGCGGATATTCTGCAATCAGCAACAACAGCTATTATGTGTTGAGACCTACCGTTACTTATTTAAACGGCACGCTGACCATAACGACATCATTGACATCATCTTATCAGGGATTCAAGGGGTCTTATACATATTTATTGTTTCAATACAAGTAATAGGGGGAAAAGAGATGTATTATTATAAAGAAATGGAAAACGAGCAAATAAAAAGTTTTGTCAGTTATAATGTGATACCCACTTTTCAGCCAAAAGAAAGAGAACGATTCTTTGAGATAGGAGAAGAGGAATTTCAGGAAGGGATCGCGGGAATGAGCCGCAAAAGAGAAGAGGAAGAAGCGGGAGAGGACATAACAGAGGAGTTTGATCAATGAGATTTGAACAGGGCAAAATATACCTGCATAAAGTGAACAAAGATTATGTGGTTCTTTTGGAAGAAAAAGAAGACACGGTTCGCTGCAGGACAAAAGATTTTCGGGTATTGGAATTTTATAAATTTGAATTGATGGAAAAAAAGAATAAAGAAAATTAAAAAAAGTCCGTAAAAAAGCTTCTGAATGATTTCAGAAGCTTTTTTATGAGCGAATATTTGAATACAATCATAAAAACAGTCTTTAAAAATCAAATTTGGTGAACAAATGGGGATAAAGGCCCATTGTAAAAAAAATCAAAATAAAATAGCGCAAAAAGGATAAAACCAAGGTGACGGGCAAGAAGAATTTTGGGATATAGTATACCGCAAAAAGCAAAAGCATGCCTATCAAAAAGCGGATCCACTTTTTAGTGAGGGAAACGCGGGTCTTAAATTGGACGAACCGATCTTCGTATAAGACCCCTGCGGCAAATCCCAAAAAAGCACCGGCTGTTTTGAACGCGTCAGGATCCTTTGAAAAATATGCCATGATAAGGATCAAAAGGAACAAAACGGCAAAAAGCGGTTTTTTATCGGCGATCAAAGGATAGATTTTATACAGCAAATAGGACATCAAATAACCCAAAAAGAGCCCCATCAGAACATCTTTGGGATAATGCACGCCGAGATATAGTCTGGAAAACGCTATGAGGATCGGTAAAAGAACAGCTAAAATCAGCGTGAATCTCTTTTTAAAAGCAAGATGAAGACCGTAGAAAAAAGAAGAGGATAATTCCGAATGACCGCTGGGAAAAGAATAGCCGGAAGCGGATTCTGTCAAAAGGGAGCGGATCCCTTCTTCTCCTATGGGACGGCTGAACTTGAAACTGTTTTTTAAAGTAAGATTCAAGGATTGAGAAAAAAGCAAACTGAAAGCAAGCCATTCTCCTTTTTCTTTATCGACTGTCCAATAAAGAAACAGAAGGATAGCGATCAGTAAAAGTTCATTTCCTAAATAGGTCAATAAAATAAAAAATCGATCCAAAATCGGATTGGCGAAACTTTGGATCCATCGTAAGATCGTAAGCTCCATTTTATCACCGCCTTTTTGTAAAATACAGTCTAAATGACATATTGAAAAACAAAGTAATTAGTTTCCTATTTGATATAATTTCCCGTTGCCCCATGGATCAAGCGCAGCATGTCCTGCGGGGACATTTCAATTTGGTATCCGATCTTTCCCGCGCTTACGGTAATGGTATCCAGAGCAAGACAGGATTCCTGTATAAAGGTGGGAAACAGTTTTTTCATACCAATGGGAGAACAGCCTCCTTTGACATAGCCCGTCACTTTTAAAAGGTCTTTGACAGGGATCATATCGATCTTTTTTTCGCCGCAGGCTTTGGCGCATTTTTTGAAATCAAGCTCTTCTTCCACAGGGATGACAAAAATATAATATCCGCCGCTGACACCTTGCGTGACCAGCGTTTTATAGACCGTCTTGGGATCTTTTCCTACTTTTTTGGCAACGGAAATGCCGTCCAATAGATTGTCACTGATATCATAAGTATGAACGGAGTGCGGTATCTTTTTTGCTTCTAAGCTACGAACAGCGTTGGTTTTCTCTTGTGATTTACTCATTGTGATCTCTCCTCCACTATTCTATTATAAGCGCTGGCAGTAAAAAAATCTATTTTTATTCATTTTGAAAAGGTCCTCCTTTGAATAGCTGCCGGGAATGGGGGAGAAGACCGAAAAGAATAAGATCGTTTAGGAAAACGACGATAAAGCTGAAAGAGGAGTTGAAAGAGTGAACAAATAAAAATGATAATAAAAGCATTTTGGAGGGAGATTCTTTTTGTTTTTTGAGCTTACGGCAAAGGAAAGTCATAAGCAAAAAGAAAAGTCATAGGTATGGTATTATGCAGTCACATTTTGTCGAAATTCTTAAAATGGTGTTGGATTACGGGAAAGGTTACCTTATAATGAAAAAAGGAGGGGCTGATCTTATGGTAAAAAGGGGAATCCTGATCTTGCTGATACTGTTTTT
>JAEEYS010000025.1 GCA_016288255.1 Bacillota bacterium | reverse complement strand
CGTTTTCTCTGGCGTCCGTTACCGCTTCTTTTACAATTTCGATCCCAAAAACTTTTTTTGCTTTTTGGGACAAAAACAAAGAAATGGTCCCCGTACCGCAATAAAAATCGATCACTTTTTCATTTCCGTGAAGAGAAGCATATTCCAGCGCTTTTTGATATAGTTTTTCCGTCTGTATCGTATTGACTTGGAAAAAGGATAAGGGAGAGATCAAAAACGTAAAATCCCCCAGTTTTTCCCTAATGGTCCCATCTCCGTATAATACTCTGTTCTCTGTCCCCAAGATCCGATTCCCTTTTTCCTGATTGACATTGATCACGACGGTTCTTACTTCCGGCACCGTTTTAAGAAGTTCTGTCACAAACTCTTTCTCATAAGCCATTTTTTTCTCTCTCAGGATCAAAACGACCATGATCTCCTCTGTTTTCACACCAACTCTGACCATCAAATGCCGCAAATTTCCCGTATGCGTGCTTTCATCATAAGGCTCTATCCCTTTTTCCGCAATAAAAGCCTTTGCAAACCGCAATACTTTTTCTATTTTAGGATGCTCTATACTGCATTCCGATAGATCCACCAAATCATGACTGCCTTTTTCATAAAATCCCATCAGAATGTTTCCCTCTTGGTCTTTCCCTACGGGAAACTGCGCTTTGTTTCGGTAATAAAACGGCGTTTCCATCCCGATCACGTTTTTGACCGTCACAGCGCGCAGTCCGCCGATCCTCTCCAAAGCGTCTATGACTTTTTTCTTTTTAAACCGAAGCTGCGCTTCGTACTGCTGCACCTGCAGCACACAGCCTCCGCAAAGGGCGTGTTTTGGGCAAAAAGGTTCTATCCGATCCGACGAGGGCTCGATCAGTTTTTCTAATTTTCCTCTCGCAAATCGATTTTTTACTTCCGCAATGAGAACCGTTCCGCGATCTCCTTCAATGGCGTCTTTTACAAAAACAGGAAAAGCGCCGATCCTGCCGATCCCTTCTCCTCCCTGTTCCTGTCCTTCCATGAAAAGATCGATCCGATCTCCCACCGTTACCGGGACCTCTTCTATTCTCTTTTTTCCCTGTTTGTCCTGTTTTTGTCCCATGATACCCTCATTTCAAAACGCTTTCTTTTCTTCCTCTGTTATATATTTTTGGAACAGATCCGATTCTCGAAACAGCATGAATCCGATCTGTCTCAATAAAGCTTCTCGTTTCCGTTTGGTCAAAAGCTTTTCATTTTTAAACAATTGATCCCACTTATTTTCAAATTTTTCCGTTTGTTTTCCGTATTTTTGAGCAATGGATCCTATAAATTCTTCATGCTGATACACTTTAAATCGTTTGAGTTTCAAAGTCTTTGCCATTTCTTCAAAAAATAAAATCGCCACGTCTTCATAGTCCGCTTCTTCCGGAATATTCAAAATACGACAAAGTTCCGGAATGATTTTTTCAAACAGCAGCCGTTCATAAGGCATGTTCTGATGAAATCCCAAAATCTCTCCCATCTTATAGATCGTTTCTTTTTTCAACTTCAAAAAGTAGGTCTCAAAAAAAGATTCTCCCATGGATTCTACATAATAATACCGCCCTTTTAGACCGCGAAAAGCTCTTAAAGTATCATAGTACCCCAAGTTTATATTTTTTCTGGCGGATGCGGCATCAAAATGAAAAGTGGGCCCTAAATTTTCTATTGGACTGATATAGATGATATTGGCGTCTTTTTCATCCACTTTTCTTACTATACCGATCCCAAAAGTCCTAATGGCGATCACGTCCCGATACCCTTTTTCAAGCACCATGCCAATGGGGAGATTATCGAATACGCCCCCGTCTATGACGACCTTGTCCTCTATCTTTTCTCTCTTGAACAAAGGAAAATTGGCGCTGGCCAAAATATATTCTTTTACCTGTCCCTTGGGGATCTCTCCCAAAAATACTTCCAACGGCCTTGCCTGGTTTAGCACATAGGTAGCAAGTCCAAAATCCATTTGGGAGCTTCTCAGCTTCTCTTCATCCACATGCTTGTCCACCAGCGCTTTGATCTTACTTGTATCAATCCCTTTATTGGCAATGGTTTTCCTTGTTTTATTCAAGAGAAGCAAAATATCTTCCAGTTTCATATCGAATTTCTTGAACTTCCGAAGGATATCCTCATCAATATCAAATACTTCAGAGCTTTTGATGTGATACCATAGATCATATGCTGCTTCAAAATCTCCTTGTGCGATCATCGCGCCGTTGATGGCTCCGATAGACGCCCCCACTACCGCGCCGATCTCTATATTCAGTTCTTGCAAAGCTTTATAAGCGCCGATATGGTATGCTCCTTTGGCGCCGCCGCCTTCTAGTACCAAAGCGTACATCTGTTCACCTACTTTAATCAGCAAAACCGATTTTTATGAGTCCAAATATTTCAAAACCGCATTGCGTTTTTATAAATTTTTACCCAATTCATATGCTTCTTTCATGGTCAACGTATCTTCTCCCGCGGGAATACTGCCCCCGTAGACCCAAAACTTCAAAGTTTCTATCCCATGAGATTCCAAATATTTTACATAAGTTTCATAAATAGACCGATAGGTTTCAGTGTTGCTGTCCCCTTGCGAAAAAATATAAATGCCGCGTTTCCCTTTGGGCAGCCTGGGTTTATAATATCGGTCTTTCATGGAATAATGCCGATCGATCAGCATTTTCATCTGACCGGATATATTATAGATATAGTTGGGTGTCCCCAAAATCAGCACGTCCGCTTTCATCAAATCTTTCCAATAGGGTTTCAGATCGTCCTGGATGACACAGCCGTATTCTGTTTTTTCGCAGGCATAACAGCCCCTGCACCCTTTGATATCCATTTGATTCAAATCATAAAATTTGATCTCATGGGAAACGCTTTCGGCTCCCCGTAGGATCTCCCGTATGATCGTATTGGAATTTCCATGCTGTCTTCCGGCTCCCACCGCTAAAATTTTCATATTCTTTCCCCTTCTTCCGATTCTTTTTTGATCTATTTTTATTCTGCCTTATTGAGCGTAAAACAAGGCTTCGACTGCCCGATCTTCTCTCCGTTCACATTCAAAATATTTTCTTCATAATAGAAAGAAAGCTCTTTCAAAAAATCTTCGCCGCAAAGATCAAGCTGCCGCAATGTTTCCAACAAAACCAAATAGCATAAATGGTCGTTCCCGTCTTCCATTTTGATCGCAAAGCCCAGCTTATGCTTTAGATCGCCGGCCAAATAAACGCCGTCAGCACCTACTTTTCCAAAAAACTGTCCCTTTCCGGCTCTCATAAAGTCTGTGCAAAACCGTCTTTCTCCCGCAACCATTTCCGGATACTTTATCATGGCTTTTATGATCCTTTCCACAGCTTTCCTCCGTTTTGGTCCCAATCCGTAGCCTGTGGTCATCCTGCCGTATAAATAAGCCAAATGTATCAGCGGCATCCCATGTACCGGCGCGCCGCATCCGTCAATGCTCAATGCGATCTTTTCTTTCGGATACTCCGCCATTTCACTGATCGTATCCAGGATCCTTTTTTGTACGGGATGTGTGATCTCTAAATATCCGTCCAAAGATTCTCCCATAAATTTTGCTGTGACAAGTTTTCCCGCATGTTTACCGGAGCAGCAGTGATAAAGAGGTGTCGTTTCGATCCCTTGTTTGACCAGTTCAATGTATTCTTTCATGCGAAACGTATAAGGATGTTCTCCAATGGTTATTTTTTCTTCCGGTATCTCCGCTTGTTCCAATATCTTTTTTACTCTGTCCACATGACGCTTTTCGCCGTTATGCGATGCGCAGAACAAAGCCAGATCCGCTTCTTCCAGCTGATAATGATCCGCCGCGCCCGTTTCGATCACAGGCAGAGCCTGTATAGGCTTTAACGCGGAACGCCCGATCACGATCTGAAAAGGATCTCCGAAATAATACTTTAAAGCTCCCGTCTCATCCACTACGGCAATATTTGCCCGATGACTGTTTTCTACCGTATCCCCTCGGTAGCTCTTGACTGCCGTATTGTCCCTTTTTTCTTTATCGATCTGTTTTTGATACTGTACTGCTTTTTCCCATAAATACAATCCTGTCACCTTCCATCATGTATTATGTAAAAAACTCTCTGTTCATAGAATAGCAGAAATCCTTCTATTATTCCATTTCTTTTTTCTTCTCTTTTCCTCTTTGAAAAAACAGATAAACTATAGTGTATCTCCTCATTTTGGTGTAAAATAAAAAGAAAAAGGGGGATTGTTTCTTATGCGTAAAGAAGATATTCAGATCGTCATTATCACAGGCCTTTCCGGTGCAGGCAAATCACAAGCGATTAAGTCCTTTGAAGATATGGGTTTCTTTTGTATTGACAATCTTCCCCCCTCTTTGATGCCTGCCTTTGTGGAATCCTGCTACGATCTGGATGGAGAGATCAATAAAATCGCCATTGTTATCGATATTCGTGTCAGAGGCTTTTTTGAAACCATCTATCATTATTTAAAGCAAATCAAAAATATGGGATTTTCCTATGAGATCGTTTTTCTGGAAGCCTCGGAAGAAGTTTTGATCAGACGGTTTAAAGAAACACGCCGTTCCCATCCTTTAAGTCCGGACGGCCGTATTACGGAAAGTATCGAAGAAGAAAAAGAACGATTAAAACGGTTAAGAGAAGAAGCGGATCTGGTCATTGATACCTCTTTTCTCTCTCCCAAAGAACTGAATTTGTATATTACCGATGTTTATCGCAACAAGAAATCCGTACAAATGTCGATCAACATTATTTCTTTCGGCTTCAAAAACGGGATCCCTTTGGATGCTGATTTTGTTTTTGACGTGCGGTTTTTAAAAAATCCTTATTATATTGCGGAGCTTCGCCAAAAAACCGGCCAGGACAAAGAAGTATATGATTATGTATTTCAATTTGAGGAATCCCAGCAGTTTATCGATAAACTCATGGATCTGATCCGATTTTTGATCCCCCGTTTTATCAGAGAAGACAAAAAGAACCTGGTCATTGCCATTGGCTGTACAGGGGGACAGCACCGATCCGTTGCTGTGGCGGAAAGGATCTATCGCGAATTGGAAGGAGCGGAATATCCTGTTCTTTTACAGCATCGGGACATCACAAAAACCGGAGGCGGTGGTATTCTTGAATAATATTTTTAAACTCTTGGCGCCGGGCTTAAAGATCAAGCGATACCTTCTGCTTTCTCTTTTAGGGCTTCTTCTGGCTTTCGGCGGAATCATTTTGGTGATCGGGATCAAATATTTCTATAACTTTGCCGTTCTGATCAAAAACTTTTTATATTATATCAGCAATTCCTTTACCGGCATTGTCCTAGGCGTCGTATGCGTCGTGCTGGGTATTTTTATCTTTTGCTTGGGCATGGCGTTTCTGTTCCGTTCCCTGATGCGTCCTTATATGACGCAAAATGATCCTAAATTGGTAGAGATGCTGTTTGAGGAACGGGTCTTAAGCCGCGGCCCCAAGATCGCCGCTATCGGCGGCGGCACAGGCCTTTCCACCCTTCTTCGCGGGTTAAAAGAATACAGCAGCAACATTACGGCGATCGTAGCCGTATCAGACGACGGAGGCAGCTCCGGACGGCTGCGGAAGGATTTCAACATCAGTGCGCCGGGAGATATCCGCAACTGTATTTTGGCTTTGGCCAAAACCGAATCTTTGATGCATGATCTGTTCCAATATCGCTTTGAAGCCGGTGAACTGAGCGGGCACAGTTTCGGCAACCTGTTCTTGGTGGCCATGGCGGAAGTATCCGGCAGTTTTGTGGAAGGCGTCAAACAATCTCAAAACGTTTTGGCCGTCACGGGTAAAGTATTGCCCTCTTCCACCGACGTGATCACATTAAACGGTGTTATGGAAGATGACAGTATTTTAAAAGGGGAAACCACTATAGCGGACAGTCCGAAAAAGATCAAAAAAGTCTTTATCAAACCCCGCAATGCCCACGCGATGGCAGAAACCGTCAGTGCGATCCTGGATGCGGATATCGTGGTTTTGGGTCCGGGCAGTCTTTATACCAGTGTTCTCCCCAATCTGCTGGTGCCCGATATTTTAGAAGCTTTAAAAAAGACCAAAGCAAAAAAATTATACGTAGTCAATATGATGACACAGCCGGGAGAGACCGATTATTTTACAGCCAGCGACCATGTCAAAGCGATCTACGCTCACACCAAAAGCAAGATTCTTGACGCTGTTTTGGTCAATAAAAGCAAAATGGGCAAAGAGCTCTTAGAAAAATACGCGGAAAAAGGATCCTACCCTGTAATACAGGATATCGATGAGCTCAAAGCTCTGGGCGTGGAAGTCATCGCGGAAAATTTTACTTTCCATACGGAATTGGCGCGGCATGACAGCAAAGAGCTGGGATATGCCGTTATCAAATATATCGCAAAATCATCCATCAAAAAATAGGAGGAATTTCTGTGGTAAAAAATCAAAAAAACAGTGCCGATAAAGAACTTCTTTTAAAAGTACTCTCTGAAATGGAAGAAATGGAAAAAACACAGGAGGCAGAAGAACAGCAGATAAAAGAAACATCGGTTCCTCCAAGTAACATAACAGACCGAGAATTCGAAGAATTAAAAGAAGAATATTTAGATCAGACCATACAAGAAGCCGAAACGCTCCGCCTGATCCCACAGGAAGAAAAAGAGCCGCCGGCAGAAAGAAAAGAATGGTCTGTGGGCAGAAGCATCAAAGATTTTCAAAAGAAAAAACAAAGCAAAAGAAGATAAATTTTTGTAAAGAACAGTTGGTGATCGTATGTCTTTTTCCTCCAATGCAAAAAACGAAATGATCCATAACGAACTAAATAAGCCTTGTTGTAAAAAGGCTTTTTTAGCTTCCGTGATCAAATCCATCGGGACTGTTTCCATTCGAAGCCGGCATAAGCTGACTTTAAGGATCGTGACGGAAAACGGCGCCATTGCGCGCAAAATTTACGGCCTTTTTAAAGAGTTGTTTTCTTTCACGCCCCAAATCATCGTACAGCAAAAACAAAGCTTAAAAAAGAACAATTTATACATTTTGAATTTGACCGGAGAGCAAAATATCAGGGATATTTTGACTAAATTAGGTATCTTTCATGACAATATGCTACTCTCTTTGACCCAAGGCGTCGAACCGGACAATATCCAGTCCGATTGCTGTAAAAGAGCCTATTTAAGAGGCACTTTTGTCAGTTCGGGTTCCGTATCCAACCCGCATCGAGCCTACCATTTGGAAATGGTCTTTTCCAGCCAGGCCTATGCGGAAGACATCAAAGATCTGCTTCATCATTTTGGTTTGAATGCCAAAGTGATCTTACGGAAAAATCAATATGTGGTCTATATGAAAGAAGCGGATCACATTTCTGATTTCCTGACTTTATGCGGCGCTTATGTAACGGTATTGGAGCTGGAAAATCTGCGCGCGTTCAAACAAGTCAAAAACGATGTACAGCGTCTTGTAAACTGCGAAACAGCCAATTTGACCAAAACCGTCGACGCTGCTTCCAGACAGATCCAAAATATCCGCTATATCGAAAATACCATCGGTCTTCATTCTTTGGAACCGAAACTGGAAGAGATCGCGAGACTTCGCTTGGCGTATCCCGAAGAATCTTTAAAAGAGATCGGCACGTTATTGAGTCCGCCTATCGGGAAATCCGGTGTCAACCACCGGCTCAGAAGGATCGACGACATTGCGGAAAGACTAAGAGAAAGGGCAGGAAACTAGCATGCTGAGCATATTTTATAACGGAAACATCTATTCCATGGAAAAAGAGGATGCTTGTTATGATTACATGGTGGTAGAAAACGGCAGGATCGTGGAGCTGGGGAAAAGAGGCGACTTAAAGCCCTTGGATTATCAAGCGATCTATGATCTTAAAGGAAAGACCGTTCTACCCGGTTTTTTTGAAAACCATTGTCATTTGTTCGGATTCAGTTCCAATTTAAGCCATCTATATATCGATCCTTCCTGGCTGCAGGAAACGGTACTGGAAAAAATCGAAGAAAAAGCAGCTTCCTTAAAAGAAGGGGAATGGCTTTTGGGCGACGGCTGGATGAAAGAAAATTTTGGCGGCAGATTTCCTCATAAAAGGATTTTGGATGCCGTTACAAAGGGCCATCCGGCTTATCTCGTAAGTCGGGATTTCCATACCGCGTATGTCAATACCAAAGCCTTGGAACTGGCGCAGATCACCAAAGCTTCCAAACAGCCTGAAGCGGGTGAGATCGTTATGGATGAAGACGGCCCTACGGGGATCTTGCTTGAAAACGCAAGGCCGTTGGTGTTCGATGTCATCCCCCCTGTTATGGGAGATGCTGCCGAAGCTGTTATCGAGCAGGGGATCAAAGAACTGAACAAAAACGGCTTTACTTCCGTTTCTACTGTAGAGGACAAGACCAGTTTTAAAACGGTTTTATTCTATCTGACAAAAAAAGAAAACGAAAACCGTCTGCCTCTCCACGTGGAGATCAATCCCCCTTATGCGCTTTTGCCCGAATTAAAAAGCCTGGGTATTTCCTATGGATTCGGCAGTGATAAGGTGAGATTCGGTCGGATCAAGCTTTTCGGTGACGGTACCTTGGGTTCGGAGACCGCTTGGATGGAACAGCCTTATGTCGGCACAAGCAATACAGGGGTTCCGGTAGAAACCTATGATTCCTATCTTGTGAAGATCAGAGAATCCATAGAAGCAGGTTTTCCCGTTATGATCCACGCTATCGGGGACAGAGCCAACCAAGAAGCACTAAATGCTTTTGAAAATGTAAGAGAAGCCTCTGAACAAAAGGGGCTCTTTCATCGTATGGAACACGCGCAAATTTTAAAACGGGAAGATGTCCCTCGTTTCCATCGCAATCATCTGTTCGTTTCCATGCAGCCGGTACAGCTCCCCGGAGATATTCAAAACTTATACGATTCTTTACCGGATCGTTATCAAAACGCCTATGT
>JAEEYS010000024.1 GCA_016288255.1 Bacillota bacterium | reverse complement strand
TTTTATCGCACGCAAAGATCATAATATTTCTTCCGCCAGCAAAAGATCGCTGGGTTTGTCCACATCCGTTCCGATCTCCGCGTAGGGACTTAAGATCATTTTGCCCCGAAGGCCGATGATCTTCGCTACCTTGTCCTCGATGGTTTTCATGCTGCAGATCCCGAGGGCCATTTGGATCAGAAAAGAAAAGCCCAGCTTGGAAGCCATCTTTAACGGTTTTTTCCGATATTCCAAAAATTCATCCACTCTGCCGGCCAGGATCTTTCCCCTGCCCACATTCACATAAAACACATTGCCGCCGGTGACTTTTCCTTCTTTTAATCTAAAATAAGTCCTTTCCACGCTGGGATACGCCTTTAAACAGTCTTCCTGTTTCACTACCGGATAAAACATATCTATATTTTCTTTTTCATTTTGACAAGCATCTAAAAAGTGGATGAGGCTTGTTTCCGTGATCATGGGGATATCCGCGCTCATCAAAAAAATATGTTCCGCATCATCAAAATACTGCGCGCCCTTCAAAAAATTTTCCGCCAGCGTTCCCACAGGCTCATCGATGACTTCCACTTTTCCCCGCTTCAAATAAGAGAATTCTTCCTTTGGCGCGATCAGAACGATCTTTCCCACTTCTTCCATTTTTTCCAACGTTTCCAATTCATACTCGATCATCGGTCTTTCTTTGATCCGAATCAGTGCTTTATTGATCTTTTGTTCGCCGATCCCTTTGCTGTCACCGGCTAAAATCAGTACATTCACCATTTTTATTTCCTCTTTTTCTTTATAGATATGGTATATATTCCTTATTATCCAATTCTGTCAAAATCGCTTCTCCATACTGTTTTAACTTGCGCAGGGCAAATTTTGCCCGGTCCGGATCCTCATAAAACCCGAACACGGTAGGTCCGCTGCCCGACATCAAAGCGCCCAGCGCCCCGTTTTCGATCATCTTCTCCTTGATCGTTCCAATGACAGCATGCCTTTTTTCCGTGACCGTCTCCAGCACATTGACGAATTCTTTGACACCACCCGCCGTATCCCCCGCTTCCATCGCTTTGATGCTGTTTTCGATATGAGGCCGTTTTTTGACCGCCTTTAGATCCAGGTTTTCATAGACTTCTTTTGTGGATACGTAAACATTCGGTTTGATAAGGAGCACATAGGTCTTGAGCCGGCTTTGGATAGATGTCAGCTTTTCGCCGATCCCTTCCGCCAAAGCCGAACCGCCGTAAATGCAATAAGGCACATCCGCGCCGATCTCTTTTCCGATGGCTTTTAATTCTTCCGGTTTTAAAGCCAGCCCCCAAAGCGCATTGAGCCCCGCCAGCACGGCGCCGCCGTCGGCGCTTCCCCCGGCCAGCCCTGCCGCCACAGGGATGCTCTTTACGATCTTGATCTTTGCACCGTAAGGCACTTCATATCTTTCTTTTAATAATGAAGCCGCCCGATAGGCTATGTTTTTTTGGTTGTTGGGAACATAAGGAGCCAAACAATGGAGCGCAAGCTCTTTTTCCGTCTTTTCCAAAAAGACCCTGTCCCCCAAAGTCAAAGACTGCATAATAGTCTTTAACTCGTGATAGTTGTCCTCCCTTTTATACAGCACGTCCAGCGCCAAATTGATTTTTCCTCTCGCCAATATGCCGATTTGTTCCATCTCTTCACCTCAAATATTTTCTCCCCTCATTATATAGTTTTTTCAAAATATTGCAAGGATAATCTTTCTCCTTCTCTTTCTTCCAAATAAAAGGCCGTTTTCTTCTCTTTCCCGCCGAAGATATCCTTTTCCGTTTGCTCCGATCCACAAAAACAAGGTCTCCGTTGGAATGGCCGGCGTGAAATCGTATAATGATGACAATAAATACCGTATTAAAATTCTTGATAGACCGCAAGATCAAGGAGGTGAGGATATGGAAAGACGAAAAAACGATCATGCAAGAAGATCGCGCCGCGCAAAAACCTCATCGCAGACAAAAAACAGGCGGAAGGCAAGTCTGTTTTTCGCTCATATCCATATTCTGACGAAAGATGTATCTATCTAGATAGAATTGAGAAATTTAAAAATGGTCATTTAGGCGGTGGTGCATTCAGACCTTTTTTAACAGAGACAGAAGATTTAATCATTAATGAGTTTTATTATCCCGGTTATTAAAAACACTTAGCAGCGATGTTAGGTGTTTTTTTGTTTGAAAAAGGAGCCTGCCAAAAGGGAGGCTCTATAGAAGCGGCAGCCTATCCTGCGGCGCTTTTGTCCTTTGCCCTCTTTTTTCTCTTTTCCCAAGCAAAAAGCGCCTGCTTCGCAGGCGCTTCAGCTGATCTCTTTTCGTTTTCAGGCTGTCACTCATTCCTTTTATTATCCGCTAACGTCAAGCCGGGAAAAATAATGATCTTTTGCCCGGGATAAATGAGATCCTCATTTTGGATCTCGTTGAACGCCAAAATGTCTTTCACCGTCACCCCAAACCGTTTGGCGATTTCCCACAGGGTATCTCCCTGTCGCACTACGTAGATCACCATGGCAGGAATATTTTTCGGCAAAAACTTTTCACATGCCTCTTTTGCCGTTTCTTCCCCGATCTCTTTGACCAGCTCTATCTCTTCCATCATATAAATGAAATGGTCGATCAAAAGATCCGCTTTTGCTTCCATCTCTTTTTTGCTGAGCATTTTGATCTGCACATCTTCCACAAAGACCAGGGTATCCACCTGATCGTTTTCTCCCGTAAGCTGCGGATTATATTGATAAAACACTTCTCCCGCAGCCGTGCCCAATGCCACGGCATCCTCGTCCTGCTCCTTGAAATAATCCGCTATGATTTGTATACTGCCGTCCTGAAACGGTTTTTTCTCATAACGGTAGGGATAATAAGGGATCGCCTGATAATCATACCCCGCGATCTCTCCGATCAGATCCTCTTTCTTGCCGACAGTGATCACATTTTTCACTGTCCTATTGATCTTTTCTTCTTTTTTAAACGTGCGGATCCGCTCTTTTTCTTTGACGACAGCAAGAGGGCGGGCCGTGCTGTAAACGTCCACGATCATTTCTTTTTCCGTGATACGAAGCCCTCTGACAGACACTTTGACCTCTGCCGTTATCTCTAAGATCATGGGTTTTTCTTCATAATTATGCAGTATCTCCGCGCTGATATCCTCCACCTGATACTGTATTTGGGCCATATCGTCCGGTTTGATCCCTTCCACCTGAAAAGTTTGGCTGAAGGGAATCATTTCTTCATAAGTAAAAAGTGTCGTCTTATCCTGATCCGTATGCAAAAGGATACTTTGGGCAAACAAAAATCCTTCCACGTCTATTTCATTTTCTTTTACTTCATTGGCGGCGTCTACGATCTTTCCGCTCATTTTCACCACCCGGTCAATGGTCGGATACCCTTTGGGCAGATTCATCCTGCCGCTTATGGTGATCTCCCGTGTTTCATAATCCGTATTTTCCGCTATCTCCACCTTTTTGGTCAGTGTTTCGATATCCTTTGTATTGCCGATGATCTCCCTGATATATTCTATGTTTTTTGTCTGCCACGCTTTCAAAAAGATCTTCAGCTCGCTTCTGATCTTGATTTTTCTGATACGGGCGTTTTCGTCTTTGACCGGTTCATATTCGATATTCTCCATCATCGCGAACGCTTCCACTGTCCTGTCCGGCTTTGCCTCTTCCATATCCACCGTTTTTTCAAAGGGAGAAAGAATTTCCGCTCGGCATATTTTTGCTTCGCTGTCCTCTTTATCGGGAATATAGACTGTTTCCCATTTTATTTCTCCGTTTACCTGCGCCTTGCGGTCTGACGCAGTTACTCCCACGATCTGCACACAAGGTTTTACATAGAATAATTTTTCGATATTGGGGCTGTTATATGGTATTTCTACTATTTTTTCAAAGCTGCTGCCGATTTCTTTGTATCCGACCGGTACTTTACATTTCATCATTTCTGTTTTTGTTACAAAATCCATGGACTCTTTCCTCCCTTTTTGACCGATGAATCAATTCTTTCCCTATATAAATATGGGTCGGGCTGAAAGAATATGCCCAAAATCCTCTCTTTAGGACTCTTTTTTTGCTTTGGCGCAAAAAGGGACTTTCCTCGAGGGCTTTCGCTTTTATAAAATGTTCCATCAAATAAAAAAGGACAGCCTTTCTTTAAAAAGGCCTGTCCTTTTTTTGTGTCATTTCCAGCTTTTACTTTTGGATAAACATCTGTGTAAACATCATGCCGTATCTGCCGCCTTTGACGATCCCCAGACCAATATGGGTATAATTGGGGTTCAATATATTTTCTCTATGGCCTTTCGAATTCATCAGCGCGTTATGCGCGGCGGTGACACTGCTGTTTCCCGCGATATTTTCTCCCGCGGATCTGTAAGTGATGCCAAACTGTTTCATCATTTGAAACGGAGACCCGTATGTAGGTGAGGTGTGATCAAAATAGCCCAAGCGGATCATATCCTCGCTTTTTAATCTTGCCACTTTGCAAAGAACCGTATCCAGCGTCAGCGGCCGAAGTCCCGCGGCCGTTCTTTCCCCATTGACCAAACGGAGCATTTGCTGTTCCATCTGATTGATCTCAAACGGATCGGCAGAAGGCTCGCTGGGAACCGTGGGCTTATTCCGTGTCACCGGTTCGCCGGGCGCTGTGGGTTCGCTGGGCGCTGTCGGTTCGCTGGGTGTCGCGGGCTCACTTGGCGTAGTCGGTTCATTGGGCGTAGCAGGTTCACTTGGCACAGTAGGCTCGCTGGGTGCAGTGGGCTCACTCGGTATTGCGGGCTCACTGGGCGTAGTCGGTTTTTCCGTTATGACCGTCCCGTTGCCCCAAAGATTTTTCCAAACCTCTTTCATCATCTGCGTTATCCACTCTCTGCCGCAAAACTGTCTGCTGATACTGTAAAAGTCTTTTCCTCCGCAAACAGCGCACCTTCCCGTTGTTTCGGTCTGCGCCGCGGCGGAAATGCCAAAACTGCATATCAGGATCACTGCCGCCATCAGAGAAATGACTT
>JAEEYS010000023.1 GCA_016288255.1 Bacillota bacterium | reverse complement strand
TACAAGTGCAAAACCCTGCCAGATATATCGGCAATGAATTAAATGCGGTGATCAAGGAAAAAGACAGCGTAAAGGTGCGTTACGCTTTGGCATATCCCGATATTTACGAAGTGGGGATGAGCCATTTGGGCAGTAAAATCCTCTATCACATGTTAAATGAAAGAGAAGATACCTATGTGGAACGGGTCTTTATGCCATGGCTTGATTTTGAAAAAGTGATGAAAGAAAATGACATACCGCTGTTTTCTTTGGAAACCAAAACACCGATCCGTTCTTTCGATATTTTTGGTTTCACCCTGCAGTATGAAATGAGCTATACCAATATCATCCACATGCTTCGGCTGGCGGATATCCCTTATAAGAGCAAAGACAGATCGAAAGGGCATCCTTTTGTGATTGCGGGAGGCCCTTGCGGCATGAATCCGGAACCTTTGGCGGAGATCATGGATTTGATCGTCATCGGAGAAGGAGAAGAAGTGACGGAAGAATTGGTGAATCTTTTTGTTCAATGGAAAGGATCCGGAGAAGAAAGAGAAGCGTTTTTAAGGGAAGCGGCAAAACTGGATGGCGTATATGTCCCCTCGTTTTATGAAGAAATGCGGGATGAGAGGGGACAGTATCTGGGACTAAGGCCGATTAGGGAAAACGCGAAGCCGCAGATCAAAAAAAGAATGATACTTGATCTGGATCAAAGCTATTTTCCGCTAAAGCCTATCGTGCCTTATTTGCGTACGGTGCATGACCGAATGACGCTAGAGATCTTTCGGGGCTGTTCCAGGGGATGCCGTTTTTGTCAAGCGGGCATGATCTATCGCCCCGTAAGAGAAAAAAAGATGGATACACTGCTAAAGCAGGCAAAAGAACTCTATCGCAATACAGGGCATGACGATATCTCTTTGGTATCCCTAAGCAGCGCGGATTATTCCAAGATACTGCCTTTGAGCGAAGGACTGCTGGATTATTTCAAAGGGCATGGCGTAAGCGTCTCTTTGCCTTCTTTGCGCCTGGACTCTTTTTCTGTCAGTATCGCGGAAAAGATGCGGGAAGTCAGAAAAAGCGGTTTGACTTTGGCGCCGGAAGCCGGCACGCAAAGACTCAGGGATATCATCAATAAGAATGTAACGGAAGAGGATTTGGTCGAAGCGGTGACCAATGCGTTCCAAACCGGGTTTCAGACCGTAAAATTCTATTTTATGATCGGCCTTCCGGGAGAAACAGACGAAGATGTATTGGGTATCGCAAAACTGGCAAAACAGGTAAAGCAGATCTATCGGGAAGTAACGGGCGGAAAAAAGAACGTGAAGATCACGGTGAGCACTTCTTCTTTTGTGCCAAAACCTTTTACGCCTTTTCAGTGGTTCGGACAAAATCCCATAGCGGAATTAAAACGGAAACAAAGACTGCTGATTGAAGCGTTTAAAGGAACGGGCATCCGCTACAGCTATCATGACGCAGAGATCAGTTTTTTGGAAGCGGTGGTTTCCAAAGGGGACAGAAGGATGGCGGACGTGTTGATCTTAGCGGCGGAAGCAGGCGCAAAATTCGACGGTTCCGCGGATACGTTCCAAATGCGTTACTGGGATGAAGCGTTTCGGCGGGCTGGTGTCAACCCTTATCATTATACCCGCCCGATAGAAGATTTTGATGCGCCTATGCCATGGGATATTGTGGATGTAGGCGTGACAAAAGCCTTTTTGAAGAGGGAATGGGAAAACGCGATGCGGGGGAAGACTACGGAAGACTGCAGACAAGGCTGCCGTGGATGCGGCTTGATGCAGTTTCGGGAAGGGGTGACCTGCGGTGCTTAGATTTCGCTTTTCCAAAACCGGATATTTACGCTTTATTTCCCATTTGGATATGCAAAGAACATTTCATCGGGCTCTTTTGAGAGCGTCTCTTCCGGTGGAGTATACGCTGGGATTCAATCCCCAGATCAAAATGAATTTTTCTCCGGCCTTGTCTCTCGGTTATGAAAGCACGGCGGAATACGGAGATATTTGGTTCACAGAAGAGGTCATGCCGGAAGAATTTATAGAAAAAATGAATAAAACACTGCCGGCGGGATTAAAGATCCTTTCTGCGAGAATAATAGAAGGAAAAGGGGATCCTTTAAACGCTGTTTTGACTTACGGAAAATACGAGATCCTTTTCAGTCAAAAGATCAACGAAGACTTGCCGAAAAAGTTCAAAGAGCAAGAGGCGATCTATTTTATCAAAAAGACAAAAGCCGGTATGAAAAATACGGACCTAAAACCTATGGTAAAAACCATGGAAATAGAGGAAAACAAAATAAAAGCAGTGTTAAAGATCGGATTAAAAGCCGCACAACTGGCGGAAAGTTTAAAAGAATACGGGTGTTTGGATCGGGAGATAGAAGTGGAAAACATTATACGCTTGGCATTATATAAAGAAGATGAATCAGGAAATCTAATTGACCCATAAAGAGGTGTTTGCCTTGAGAGAGATGAAAGAAAACAAAGAAATCATTGTCAATGTGGAACGAGATATGACGCGGGTGAGTCTTTTGGAAGACGGAGAGCTGACAGAGCTGTACCTGGAACGGACACAAAAACAGCGGGTGGTAGGAAATATCTATTTGGGAAAAGTAGAAAATGTACTGCCCGGTATGCAGGCAGCTTTTGTCAATATCGGATTTGATAAAAACGCGTTTTTGTATGCGGCGGATGCCGCAGCGCACACAGAAGGGGAAGACCACGAAGAATTGGTCCCGCCTATCAAAGATTTGGTCAAACGGGACGAAACCGTAGTGGTGCAGGTGGAAAAAGAGCCCATTGATACCAAAGGAGCCAGAGTGACGACGCAGATCACGCTGCCCGGCAGGTATTTGGTTTTGATGCCGAGCGTAAATTATATCGGCATTTCCCGCAGGATCGAGGAAGAAGAGGAGCGGGAACGGTTAAAAGAGATCGGCAAAGAGATCTGCCCTTCCGATATGGGACTGATCATCCGGACGGTAGCGGAAGGAAAAGGCAAAGAAGAATTAAAGCAGGAAGTTGATTTTTTGGTCAACCTCTGGCATAAGATCAAAGAAAAAGGCAGTATGTTAAAAGCGCCGCAGCTTTTATACAAAGATTTTACTTTGTTGTACCGTATCATACGGGACTTGTTCAACGAAGATGTATACCGCTTTGTGATCGACGATGAAAATGAATATGAAAAGGTTTTGGAAATCTTGGACCTTTTGTCGCCGCAATTAAAAGACAGAGTAGAGCTTTATCAAAAAGAAACGCCGATTTTTGAATTTTATAATATCGAAAGCGAGATCAACCGCGCACTGCAGCGAAAAGTATGGCTAAAATCCGGCGGCTATATCATTATCGACTCCACGGAAGCGTTGACCGCCATCGACGTCAATACGGGGAAATTCGTAGGCTCTGTCGACTTGGAAGATACGGTCTTGAAGACCAATTTAGACGCGGTCACGGAGATCGTCCGCCAGATCAGGCTAAGAAATATCGGCGGCATCATCATCATTGACTTTATTGATATGGTCAGTGAAGAAAACAGAGACAAGATCATTGAAAAATTAAAGCAGGAACTGAAAAAAGACAAGATCAAAAGCAGTGTCATGGGCTTTACGAGCCTGGGCCTTTTGGAAATGACCAGAAAAAAAGCCAATCAAAGGCTGGATCAGTTTTTGATGAAACCTTGTCCTATGTGCGAGGGCAGAGGGAAAGTGCTGTCGGAAGAAGTGGTGGCGTCAACAGCGGAAAAACGGATCGACCAGGTATTGCAAAACACCAAAAGCGAAGCGATCTTGTTGGAATTATATCCGAAAGCGGCGGCGGTGCTGATCGGTTCGGGAGGAGAAAACCTCAAATATCTGGAAGAAAAATATCACAAGAATATTTTTATCAAAGGAAGCTATTCCATCCATCCGGAAGAGATCACGGTAAAAGCAATGGGAAGCTTGAACGAGATAAAAGAAATGGCGCTGCCGGTCAAGGTAGGACAAGTGATAGAGGTCGTTGTGGAAGACGTGCATACTTTGGATGACCGAAACGGGATCGCCCGGATCGACGGGTATATCGTTCAGGTGGACAAAGGCGCGGAATGGCTGGGACAAAAGGTATCGGTGGAAATCATAGAGGTGAACCGGACCTATGCCACGGGAAAAATCAAAATAAAATAATTGGCACAAAAAAATTGACTTTATAAAATGATTATAGTATAATAACTTTGTTTGGTAGCCGCTCAGTCCGGGCTGATAAACACGATCGCGTGTGCCTGCGTCTGGCGAGACAGGATAGAGGAGGTAAAAATCATGTATGCAGTAATCGTAACCGGTGGTAAACAGTATAAGGTTACAGAAGGTGACGAAATCAAAGTGGAAAAATTGCCTGTAGAAGTAGGCAGTGAAATCACTTTTGATCAAGTGTTGTTGGTATCCGATGACGGTAATCTCACAACAGGAAAACCTTATGTAGAAAACGCAAAAGTAACAGGTTCTGTTATGGCACAGGACAAAGCAAAAAAGGTTATTGTTTATAAATATCGTCCGAAAAAAGATTCCAGTAAGAAACAAGGACATAGACAGCCATATACAAAGATCAAAATAAATAAAATCGAAGCATAATTAGGAGGTGAATTTCCATGGCCCACAAGAAAGGTGTCGGTAGTTCCAGAAACGGTAGAGATAGTGAATCAAAACGACTTGGTGTAAAAAGATATGACGGTCAAAAAGTAACAGCAGGAACCATTATTGTTCGTCAAAGAGGGACAAAAATTCATCCCGGCAACAACGTCTTAAAAGGTGGCGACGATACATTGTTTGCTACGGTAGACGGCTATGTTAAATTTGAAAGATACAATAAGTTGCGTAGAAAAGTAAGCGTTTATGCTGAAAAAGCTCAATAAGATTTTTGATACGGAAAAAAGCTCTGCTATGTTGGCAGAGCTTTTCTAATAGACGAAGAAAAGTAAGAGAGCATCCTTTTGTTTGAAAAGAGGGGTGAAAAAATGTTTATCGACAGAGCAAAAATTTATGTCAAAGGCGGCGACGGCGGCAATGGGATCATTGCATACCGCCGAGAAAAATATGTGCCTATGGGAGGCCCCGCGGGCGGTGACGGCGGCAAAGGCGGGAATGTGGTCTTGATGGTGGATGAAGGACTGACGACGTTGTTGGACTTTAAGTACAAAAGACATTACAAAGCCAATGCCGGCGCCCATGGACAAGGCAGCAACAAAATCGGAAAAAGCGCTTCCGATCTGATCGTCAGAGTACCGCCGGGAACAGTGGTCAGAGATGACGATACAGGCAG
>JAEEYS010000022.1 GCA_016288255.1 Bacillota bacterium | reverse complement strand
AGCGGGTGAAGGGAATTGAACCCTCGCAACCGGCTTGGAAGGCCGGGGCTCTACCACTGAGCTACACCCGCCTAATCTGCCATGAAATTTTTCGTTTTAATCAGTGGTCGGGGCGACAGGATTCGAACCTGCGGCCCCATGGTCCCAAACCATGTGCGCTACCAAACTGCGCTACGCCCCGACTAAAACGGTTTTCATAACAACGCAATTTATTATATACCATGCCCCAAAGGGAAGTCAAGGTTTTTCTTCCAATTTTTCCTATCCCCTTTTAATTTTTTCAAAGACCCGGGAAATGGCCGGAAACGTTTCTGCCCACTCTTTATGCTCGATTTGGAAACGGCCTTTTTCTATCGTTAAAATGCCGTAGCTTTTAATATCGTTTTTGGGTCTGGCAATGGATCCCGGATTATAAAATACCGTATTTTCTTCTTCAAAATATGCCGGCAAATGCGTATGCCCGAACAGGACCAGATCTGCTTTTTCTTCCTGTCCCTTATAGATCAAAGCGTCATAGCTCATTTTTACATTGTAATGATGCCCGTGGGTCAACAGTATTTTGACTCCGCCCGCATTTAAGATCTTGTCATCCCGCTCATAGTAGCTGTCGCAGTTGCCTTTTACCGCAGTATAGAGAAGGCCGGTCTCTCTCGCCAGATTTCTCGCGTCTCTTTGAAAATCCCCTAAATGCAAAAACTGCTCTACATCCTGCTCCGCCAAAATGACCTTTCTTGCCGTCATCAAGCTCCCGTGCGTATCGCTCAATATCAACAGTTTCAATCCAAAAACTCCCCTTATAGTATTTACCGGTTTTTTCTCTTTATACATTTTTACAACATGGCAAAACCATATCAAACCCAACTTTTTCATGCGTCTTGATAGGTCATTGTCTTTTACAGCAAGGGTTCATATCCTTTTTCTGATCTCTTCTTCTATGAGGCGCACGGCGTTGGCTCTGTGGCTGATCCTATTCTTGATCTCTTCCGGAAGCTCTCCAAAGGTCTTTTGATAGGCTTCTATATAGAAAAGCGGATCATATCCAAACCCATTTTTTCCTCTTGCTTCTTCTAAAATGATGCCCTCTACCGTGCCTTTTTTGGTCACTTCAAAACCATCCGGCGTCACAAGAGCGATCACGCAGACAAAACGGGCCGTTCTGTCTTTCCATGCCACTCCCTTGAGCTCTTCCAATAATTTTTGATTGTTTTTTTCATCCGTGGCGTCTTTTCCGCTAAAGCGGGCAGAAAAAATACCCGGCGCGCCTTTTAAATAGTCCACTTCCAGCCCCGAATCATCCGCCAAGGTCAAAAGTCCGCTTGTTTTTGCGCCGTATCTTGCCTTCAAAAGCGCATTTTCCGCAAAAGAGCTGCCGGTCTCTTCCACTTCTTCATACCGGGGAAAATCTTTGATCATTTTGAACACAAGGTCTTCGTTTCCCAAAAGCGCCTGTATTTCTTTTACTTTTCCCTTGTTATTGGTCGCCATAAAGATTTCGTGCCCCATATCTTTACCCTTCTATCACTTGTTTTTGTATTTCGATCAGCTCCATGATCCCCTTTTCCGCCAAACCAAGAAGCGTATTCAAGCTTTCTTTGGAAAACGGTTTTTCTTCTCCAGTCCCTTGGATCTCGATATATTCGCCCTGGTCGGACATGATCACGTTCATATCCACTTCTGCTACGGAATCTTCTTCATATTCCAGATCGAGCCGTGCCTCCCCGTCTACGACCCCTACGCTGACAGCCGCTACATAGCTGTTGATCGGGGATTCCGGCAAAACGCCTTCTTCAACAAGTTTCTTTAATGCCAGTGCGAGGGCAATAAATCCGCCGGTAATGGAAGCCGTACGGGTACCGCCATCCGCTTCGATCACGTCACAGTCGATCCAAATACTTCTTTCTCCCAAAGCTTCCAGATCCACAACAGAACGGAGGCTTCTGCCGATCAATCTCTGTATTTCCTGGGTCCTTCCGGACGGTTTTCCCTTGTTCACTTCTCTTTGATTTCTGCTTTGTGTCGCTCTCGGCAACATGGAATATTCCGCCGTTACCCAGCCTTTCCCTTTTCCTTTCAGCCAGCCTGGCAGCTTTTCTTCCACTGTGGCAGTACAAACCACTCTGGTATTCCCGCATTCAATCAGAACGGAACCTTCCGCGGTCCCGATAAAATCCTTTGTCACTTTGATCTGCCTTAAGGCGTCCCATGCTCTGTCATGATTTCTCATTTGATCTCCTACCCTCTCTCTACAGTCTATATCTCATTATAAACAAAATACCGGTAAATTACAAAAGCTATTATAAATTCCCCGTAAGAAACCCGATTTTTTGTTTTTTCCTGTATCAAATATGTCCTGCGGCTCAAAACCAATCTTTTCTTTGCAGACTATGCGGCCTTTTTTTGCAAGTTATGCATGCCTTGTTGTTTCTTTTTTTTAGAATCTTTATAATGGAAGCAGGATCAGAGAGGAGGGCTGCTCGTGAAAATCAAGCTTTCCGTCAGTGATGAAAATTACGAGGAAATCGAAAAGTTTTTTCTGGAAAAAGGGATCGAGATCGATGACAATGCCTCTTTTGTTTTAACGGAACAGGACAAATACGTGAGCCATTTGGCGGTGCGTGAGCCGGAAGAAAACAAAAAGCTGCATATTTCCACAGAAGAGATCCTTTATATCGAATCTTACGGGCACACAGTAGAAGTACACACCATAGACAAAACCTATCAAACCACAGATCGACTGTATCAGCTATGCTACATCTTAGATCCCACAAAATTTTTAAGAATCAGCAGTTCCGTTATCATTGCGAGAAACAAAGTCAAAGAGATCAAACCTACTTTTTCAATGAAATTCATTCTTGTCATGATCAACGGAGACCGTGTTGATGTTACCAGAAGCTACTATAATATATTTAAAGAATTTTTCAGAATCTAAGGAGGGATATTTATTATGTCTATCGCTATTTTCCCGCGTATCCTTATCTCAGTTTGCATTATTGCCGCTTTGGTTTTGTGTCTTTATTTTCTTTTTTACAAAAGAAATGTGAACAAAGCGTTATCCGAAGAAGACCATCGGCCCATGCCGTCGCCCGGCAACATGGCCGGAAGTGTTTGGCTGATCCTCCTGGTCATTTTGATGCTGGCCTTCATGGTGAAACTAAATGCCGTCAAAACCGAGCTTTCCAATATGAATCAGCAGTATTCTCAGCAAATATCCAATTTGCAGACGCAAATCGAATCAATTTATGACAATGTTGATAAACATCTGAAAAAAGAATCCAGTTTGGTCACGAAATATGAGATCGCATACGGTCCTTTTCACGAAGAAGATAAGACCGCCGATATCCTTTTTACTGTTGTGCCGAAAACGATCACCGATGATATGGAGCTATCCATTTTGTATGGCAATGATACAATCGCTCTTAAAAGAACCGCTTCGAGTGCTTTTCAAGGCACATTGCGCGCCGGCATTTTTAACGATTACACCCATAACGCCGTCTTGACCATAAAAAATTCCACCGAACAAAAAAATGAAGAACTGGAAGATACCGAAATCGGCTTTTTATGGTCTTCGTATTTACCCAGCCTAAACGGTTATTTGGACAATTATCGTTTTTCTTCCTCAAAAGAAAACGGTCACTTAAAAGGAGATATCGTTCTGGACTTACTCCAAAATAATGAGACCAGCTATCGTTTTGTGGAAAACAGTATTTTTATCGTCACAGAGATCGGCGGCAAGATCGTCGACCAAGAAAATATTCCTTTTTCTTCCTTCTCCCAAAGGGGAGATCCTTTTTATCGGAACGTCAAGATAAACTACGATAAAACTTTTCCCATGGGTCCAAACGATGTTTGGGATATTTATATCACAGCGGAAGATACTGCCGGGTATCTCCACAAAAGCCGTCTTTATCGTCAGGAATCCGATTCCGGCGCAAGTATCCAAATAGAAGGCAGCGAACAAATCTATGACCAGGCAGGCAAACTGCTCTACAGCGCCGAGAAAGAAAGTTAGATCCTTTTGACCGCTCTAAAAAGAGCGGTTTTTTAATTCCCTTTACAGCGTTTCGTTCTCCCTCTTCCCGTTTCGGCCGTAAAACACAAAAAGGCCAAGATCTTCATCTTGGCCTTTTTATTCTTTCTGTTTTCATATCTCAAAAAGACAGCATATCTCCCATGGGATAATACGGATAGTGGATCCCGTCTTTTTCGATCCTTTCCATACCATCCACCGCTTTTAGTAAATCTTTCAATGTCATGGTCACTCTCACTTCATGGCCATGCAGTCCGCCGGTGCTTCTGTCCCCTCTGCAGCCCAGTGACAGGCCCGGTTTTCCGGTTTTATAGGTATGGTTCCACGTGTCGGCGCAGGTGGATTCTCCTCTAAACGGGAATTGGATCGGTTCATAGTCATGATCCAAAAGCCCTGCCAATAAATGAAACGCGGCCGCAGGCAAAAGCGCTAGGCTGATCACATCCGGATCTTCGATGTATCCCGCTTTCAAAGGCGCTGTCAACATGGCAAACAGCGTATCTTCCGGCAGATCTATTTTCATGGCGTCCATATGTTTTTTGGCGTCTTCCATCTTCCCATGCCACTTGTTGGGCTGGTTTCCGAGGCATACGCCTTCGTACCAATCTTCCGTCCGTGTCTGCAGTCCGTTGGAACCGCCGCAGTGCAAAGAAAAGTTTTCCCGTTTCATGCCGAACAGCCCGTCAAAATAAGCAGGGAAACTGAGCAGTTGACAGACCGTACCGCTTCCCGGATACCATCTCACTTCACCGTAATTTTTTAAATCCTCTTCTTTTGAAATATATTTCAAACTCACAATACTTTGAGAAGGACGAAGAAGTTTTACCACTTTTTCATTCAACTGTTCAAAATCCGTATTCTTCATACTACCCATCTCCTTTATTTTGAATGATCTTAAACCCTATTTTCTATTGTTATCATATATTATCATATCGGATTTTTAAAAATAAAACAACCGCAAAGACTTTTTTTGGAAGCAAGGGATGTTCTTACGTCTATCCGACTGGTTTTTCCAAATCAAAAAGGGCCTGATCTTATAAGATCAAACCCTTTCAAGCTCTTTTTTCTTTTTAATTTATCCATCTGCCAAAAAATACGGCTTTTTTCTCCGCTTTTTAAATTTGTTGAGAAGCAAAGAATGCTGCGATCCCATCATAGATAGCCTGCGCCATTTTTGCCGGGAAGGTATCGCTGGTCATCTTTTTCAGGTCGCTCTCATTGGTCATAAAGCCCATTTCCAGCAAACAAGACGGCATATATGCGTTTTTGGTGACCAAAAGACCGGAATCTTTAAAAAGACCTCTGTTGGAAAAGCCCATTTCTTTTACCACCGCATTGATTATTTTTTGAGACAACAGCTTGCTCAATCCATTGTCATTTTCCGTATAGTGTATCTCCGAACCGTTTACCGAAGCCCGTTCATAGCTGTTGGCATGGATACTGACAAAAATATCGCCGCCCATATTCACCGCCATTTGCGGTCTGTCCCCGTAATAAACATAAGAGTCGTCATCACGGATCATGCCCACATTATATCCTTCTTTTTTCAGTATATCCCGCAAAGCCAGGGAAACCTTTAGGGTCAAATCTTTTTCCTCTACGTCTCCTACCACTTTCCCGGGCTGTGTCCCACCGTGGCCGGGGTCTACGATAACGGTTTTATTTTTCACATCTTTGGCATAAAAAGTGATTTCTGTTTCTTTTTTCAACGTATTGACATCCGCTTTATAAAATTTGGGTATCGTCACCGTCATCAACAAGTTTTCACCGGAATTTGAAAAAGTCACCTTTGTTACGGCATTCGAATTGATATTCAAAGCCGCCTGATTTGCCGCAACATTGATATCATTGAATT
>JAEEYS010000021.1 GCA_016288255.1 Bacillota bacterium | reverse complement strand
TTTCTTTGCCATATTTTTTTTGCGGTGATTTTGCTGTTCTTTTACGATTGATTCCGTCAAATCCTTTTCCAGATTTTCTAAATAAGAATTTGCTTCTTCCTCTTTCAGAAATTCATCAACGCAGATATGGATCTTTTTCTTTATCTTATAAGCGGATTCTATGGCAGACTCCAATTCCGTTTGCCATTTTTGAAAGAGTCCCGGTTCCTTTTTTGATTTTTTGATATGGATCTCGATCTCATCTTCTTTTTCGGCAAAAACCGCCTTGTTCAATTCCGCTAAAGCTTCCGGCTCCGACTTATAAAACACCGGCAGCACTTCTTTTTTGATCTTTTCAATGCTGCTATTCGGGCGTTCCATCGGTTTTATCTCAATTTGAAAAGAAGCCGGTAACGTGTCTTTTACAGAACGAATCAGCTCCCTTTTTTCTTCTTCGGAAAGATCTTTTTCTTTCTCTATATAAAGAATCCACTTTTTTTCTTCCAAGTGGATTTCAATTTTATCCGGTTTTCTTATTGTTGATAGCATTCTTTTCACCTATACCTCAAATCTTTGATTCTATTCTACCACTTTTTCCCTGTCATTTGCACAAAAAATCGCATTTTTGCGATTTTTATCTCCGCCTCGCTCTTTTCAAGATGTTTTTATAAAATAAAAAACCGATGAAAATGGTTTCATTGGTTTTTTATCCAAATATATGAAATTATGAATAATCGGCCACCGCAACGCTGTTCACTTCTTCTAAGGCGTTGATCTCACAAATCAAATCTTCCACTTTGACCTTTTCCGGCAGTTTTACTTCTACGGAAACAGACAAAGTATCGTTCGCGTGATTTTTCCTGGTAGAAATATTTTTGATCTCCACCTGTTCTCCCCTCAGTATCTCGTCGATACGATGCAGGATATCGGAAGAAAGACCTGCTGTGACCAGTTTCAACACAAAATGCCGTTTTTTCACCGACACATAGTTCTCCATCCTTTTGAAAACGGCCAAAGTCAGCAAAATAGCCAGTGAAGCAATCATACTGCTAAAATAAAATCCCGCGCCCAAAGCAAGTCCGATACCCGAAACGGCCCAAAGGCTGGCCGCTGTCGTCAGCCCCTTGATGCTGACTCCTTCGCGAATAATGGTGCCCGCACCTAAAAACCCGATACCGCTGACTACCTGCGCCGCGATACGGGAAGGATCTGCGCTGCCATATACTGTGTGCATTGATATGGAAACGATCATAATAAGAGTAGAACCCACGCAAACTAGCAAGTGGGTTCGATATCCGGCCGGCCGGTTGGCGTTTTCTCTTTCTAAGCCGATCAGGCCCCCAAAGACAAACGCCAAACCGATCCGGATCAAAATTTCAACATGACTCATACAAGTTTTCCTTTTACGATTCTTTTTAAAATATCGCCATACATTTTAGCTCGTTCTTTCGTTCCTCTTTTAAACCCATATTTTTCTTCTTTCATAATATGTGTCATTTCCGTCAAGTAAACTTTCTTTTCGCTCAAATGATTGGCTTTGATAAACTGCATCAGATCGATCTCTACGCCATAGCGGCTTTCTTCGATATCGTCCAGATTTTTCAAAACGCTCCGTTTGATCGCTCTTTGCCCGGAAAGCTCCGGCGCTACCGCTTGCGCCAAATCGGTGGAAATCCTTCCGCTTTCAAACAATCCTACGGTCGTATCGAATCCTTCTTCTATCACAGGCAACAGCATGTCTCTGATATGCTTTTCCCTAAGACCGATCAGATCCGCATCCATGAATAAAATAATATCTTCCGTCGTATGCAGGATACCTGCTTTCATAGCGGCGCCCTTCCCTTTGTTTTCGGGAAGTTCCACAATGTCCGCGCCCGCTTCTCGCGCTGTCGTTACCGTGCTGTCATCGGACCCGTCGCTCACTACCACAACCCGGTTTACCAGGCTGCATGATTTTGCCGTTTGTACCACGCCTGCCACTGTTCTTTCCTCGTTGTAGGCAGGAATGATCACCACTACTGATTGTTCAACCATCATACCCTCCGTATCGGACGAATGCAACTCTTACCCAAATCAAACCAAAAAGGATGATCGTTGTCTCATTCTTCCATCAATAACTTTTTGCAAATATAACCATGTGTTTTTTCGGTTTTCCGCAAACCGCGCAAACTTCCCCCAAATCTTCCTGCTCAAACGGAATGTTTCTGATGGTAGCCCCTGTTTCTTCCTTGACTTTTATTTCACAGGCTTCATCACCACAAACCATCGCTTTTGCCATTCCTCTTTTTTCTTCCACGATTTCTTTCAGTTCATCATAATTATGCGCCACATAAGTATTGTCCGCAAGAAATTGTTTTGCTTGTTCATACATATTTTTCTGAATATCTTCCAGCAGCTGATACAAGGTTTCTTCCAGTTTTTCTTCCGGAATAAAGATCTTTTCGCCTGTATCTCTTCTGGCTGCTACCACTTGTCCTTTTTCTATATCTTTCGGGCCGATTTCCAATCTTACCGGTACCCCTTTCATTTCCCATTCGTTGAATTTCCAGCCCGGTCTGTACCCGTCTCTGTCATCCACTTTGATCCTGAATTTTGTTTTTAAACTGTTATACAAAGCGTCTACTTTACTGTTTACCAGTTCCGGATCTTTTGCGGGGATCGGTACCACTACGATTTGTGTCGGCGCTACTTTAGGCGGCATCTTGAGTCCTCTGTCATCCCCGTGCACCATAATAACGGCGCCAATCATTCTGGTAGATACGCCCCATGATGTCTGCCATACATATTTTAATTCATTGTCACTGTCAAGATACTGAATATCGAATACCTTCGCAAAGTGTTCTCCCAGGTTATGAGAGGTGCCCGCCTGCAGCGCTTTCCCGTCTGACATCAAGGCTTCGATAGAATAGGTCCTTAATGCTCCCGCAAACCGTTCTTTTTCTGTTTTTTGTCCTTTGATCACAGGGATCGCCAGCACATTTTCCGCAAAGTCTGCGTATACATTCAGCATTTTTAGCGTTTCTTCTTCCGCGTCTTCTTCGTTTCTGTGCGCTGTGTGTCCTTCCTGCCACAAAAATTCCGTGGTTCTTAAAAACGGTCTTGTGGATTTTTCCCATCTGACCACATTGCACCACTGGTTGGTCAAAACCGGCAGATCCCGATAAGTTTGGATCCAATCGGAATACATGCTGCAGATAATGGTTTCGGAAGTAGGACGTACGCAAAGTCTTTCTTGCAATTCCTCATAACCGCCATGGGTGACCCATGCGACTTCGGGGGCAAAACCTTCAACATGCTCCATTTCTTTTTTCAGTAAACTTTCCGGAATAAAGAGCGGAAAATAGGCATTTTCATGTCCGGTTTCTTTAAACCGTCTGTCCAGTTCTTTCTGCATGTTTTCCCATAAAGCGTAACCGTAAGGGCGAATGACCATACAGCCTTTTACCGTGGAATAATCCACCATCTTTGTTTTTAAGATGACGTCCAGGTACCACTGAGAATAGTCCTCGCTTTTTGGTGTGATTTCTTTTACAAAGTCCTGCTCTTTTTTTGCCATAGTATGTTTAACCCCCTCATATAAGTCAATCTATTTTTCACTAATTTTTTCTTCTCGTACAAATCAAGTCCATCTTAACAAAATTTAAAATTAGTGTCAAACCTTTCCCGTATGAGTTTTTCCAGCTCTTCCCGAAAGGCTTGAAAGAGTTCTTCTTCTTTTACTTTTTTAACGACCTTTCCTTTTAAAAAGACCACCCCTTCTCCTTTTCCACCCGCAATACCGATGTCGGATTCTTTGGCTTCTCCCGGGCCGTTTACCACACAGCCCATAACAGATACCCTTAAAGGATACGATAGTGGTTCTATCATTTCTTCAACTTTTTTGGCCAACTCCACCAAATCGATCTTCGTTCTGCTGCAGGTCGGACAAGAGATCAGCTCCGGCGTATCGTTCTTTGCGTCAAGGCCCAAATTGGATAGGATCAGCTTGCCTACTTTCACTTCTTCCATCGGATCGTCCGTCAAAGAAATACGGATCGTGTCGCCGATCCCTTCTTCAAGAAGGATCCCTACCGCCATGGCATTTTTGATACTGCCCCGC
>JAEEYS010000020.1 GCA_016288255.1 Bacillota bacterium | reverse complement strand
TTCTCTTTTATACACTTACTATACACTATTTCCAAAAGAAGTGCAAAACGCTCTCCAAAATAAGCTTTTCCGTACCAAGTCCCTTCTTTTTTCACAAAAAAAGAGCCAAAAGAAACGTTTCTTTCGGCTCTTTTGATTCTTTTCTTTAGTGTTTCACATATCCGTTGATGGCGGAAAGTCCGGTAAATAATTTCGCGTCTTCCCCGTTTTGAACGACCAAAGTCGGCGCGCTCATAATATTCAATTTACTTGCGAATTCCGGATTTTTTGTTGCGTCCACAACTTCATACTCAATATTTGCCGCGTCCAGCGCTGCCTTTGCGCCTCTGCAGTTCGGGCAGGTAGGCGTCGTCACCAGCGTAATGACCTTTCCTATATTGGTTCTGTCCATCACCTGCGGCTTCACGCTATATTGCACTTCCTGTTTTTCTTCATATTTCTTTCTGACTTCATTTCCCGTTGCCGCGTTCCCGGCCGCAACATATTCCAAACGTTCTTTGAATTCCTGCGCTTTACCGTCGTTCCAGTTGGCCAATTGTCTGTAATAACCGGTGATCCTGCTCCAAACTTCCGTTTGTTTTCCGCAATACGGACAAGTTTTTTGTTCTCCCACAAGATACCCGTGTTCCTTGCAGATGGAATAGGTCGGGGACAATGTAAAATAAGGAAGTTTATAATTTTCCGCTATTTTCCGGACCAAGGTTGCCGCCGATTCCCAAGTAGGAAGTCTTTCTCCGAGATAGGTATGGAATACCGTTCCGGATGTATATAACGGCTGCAGCTTATCCTGGATATCCAGCGCCTGGAACACGTCTTCCGTAAACCCAACCGGCAGATGCGTACTATTGGTATAATAAGGAGCGTCTCCGTCTTCCCCGCCGGAAACAATGATAGCGTCTCCAAAATCTTCTCTGTCATGTTTTGCGAAACGGTATGCCGTAGATTCTGCCGGTGTCGCTTCCAGATTGAATAATATATCATGTCTGGTCCCGTCATCATCGACAAAACTGTATTTTTCCTGGTAATCGGAAAGGCGGTCTCTCATATGATTTAATACATCCACCGCAAAGTCCTGTGTCGCTTCATCATCCATTCCTTTCCCAAGCCATTTTGCGTTCAACCCGGCTTCGTTCATCCCAACAAGGCCGATCGTTGAAAAATGATCATCAAAGGAACCCAAATATCTTTTTGTATAGGGGTATAATCCCGCATCCAGCAAGGAAGAAACCACTTTTCTCTTGATCGAAAGAGACCGGGCAGCAATATCCATATATTTATCCAAAAGATAATAAAAATCGCTTTCATCCTTTGCCAAATAAGCCATTCTCGGTAAATTCAGCGTTACGACCCCAATAGAACCGGTATTTTCACCCGAACCGAAGAACCCGCCGCTTTTCTTTCTTAATTCTCTCAGATCCAATCTTAATCTGCAGCACATGGAACGAATATCGGAAGGTTTCATATCGGAATTGATATAGTTGCTGAAATAAGGTGTGCCGTATTTTGCCGTCATCTTAAACAGCAATTCATTGTTTTCCGTTTCATCCCAATTGAATTCTTTTGTAATGGAATAAGTAGGGATCGGATATTGGAATCCCCGTCCGTTCGCGTCGCCTTCCAGCATCACTTCGATAAATGCTTTGTTGACCATGTCCATTTCTTTTTGACACTCTTTATAAGTATAATCCAGCTCTTTCCCGCCAACGATACAATTGACATTTGCCAAGTCTTCCGGCACGGTCCAGTCAAAAGTCAAATTCGTAAAAGGCGCCTGTGTTCCCCATCTGGACGGGGTATTTACGCCATAAACAAAACTCTGCACACACTGTTTGACTTCTTTATAGGACAGGTTGTCCTCTCTTACAAAAGGAGCAAGATAAGTATCAAACGAAGAAAACGCTTGCGCTCCGGCCCATTCATTCTGCATGATCCCAAGGAAATTGACCATCTGATTGCAAAGGGTCGATAAATGAGAAGCAGGAGCGGATGTGATCTGATCGGAACCCCCATCGATCCCTCTTTCGATCAACTGTTTCAAACTCCAGCCTGCGCAGTATCCTGTCAGCATAGAAAGATCATGCAGATGGATAAAGCAATTTCTGTGCGCTTCACCGATTTCCTGGTCATAAGCTTCGCTCAGCCAATAGTTTGCCGTAACGGCGCCTGAGTTGGATAAGATCAATCCGCCGATAGAATATTTCACGGAGGCGTTTTCTTTCACCCGCCAGTCCCCTTTATGCAAATATTTATCTACAAGGCTTTTATAGTCTAAAAGCGTCGTATTGACACTTCTTACTTTTTCATGCTGTTTTCTGTAAAGGATATAAGCTTTTGCCACCTTTGCGTAACCGCATTGGATCAATGTTGTTTCCACAGCGTCTTGTATCTGTTCGATCTCAATGATGCCGTCTTTGATCTCTTCCGCAAAAGTAGCGGTGGTCGCGATCGCGATCTTGTTCAAGATATCGCTGCTTGTCGGAACATTACAAGCGTCGAATGCTTTCCCGATCGCGTTGGAAATCTTGTCAATATTAAAATCTACTAACTTACCATCTCTTTTCCGAACCGTTAACGTTTTATTCATCAGATTTACCCCCGTATTTTATAAACTTTTATATTTTAAAATTTTTAATTCGCGTAAACTACCGAAACATTTTTGATATGTTTCTCTGCGGCTTTGCGGCACGCATCGATAAATTCCTTTGACGGAGAAGTGAATACTCCCTCGCCTGCGATCACAGAAGCTCGACCCACAAAGGATTGTATGGTATATTTGTTTGCTCCCGCGATCCATTTCGCTATTTTTTCAATATCCGCAACCGTGTGCAGTTCATTCACTACCGTTGTACGAAATTCGTATGGGATCTTAGAACCCATGAGTATGGCGATACTCTCTTCAATGGGCTTGATATCAAAATCCTTGATCCCCACGGTCTCCCCGTACTTCCGTTTCGCATTTTTGATATCCATCGCAACATAATCCAAAAGATTCTGCTCCAATAGATATTCCAATACTTTCGGCCTTGTTCCATTGTGGTCCAGCTTTACTTTATACCCAAGTTTTTTTATCTCTCTTATAAACGGAACCATATTTTTATGAAGTAACGGCTCACCGCCGGATATACAGATCCCATCCAGCAAGCCGATCCTTTTCTTCAAATAACTGCCGATCTCATCATCCGGAATACTCAAGGTATCCTCACTCAAAAAAACAAGCTCTTTGTTATGACAAAACGGACATTTCATGTTGCAGCCTCCCGTATAAAGGGTGCAGGCAGCATGCCCCGGATAATCGATCATGCTTACCTTGTTCCAGGCGTAAAACTCCGGAAACTCATTCTCCGCAAACTCCTCTTGCACACTGATCTCTTCCAGATTTTGCAGCATTTTATCGAACAAAATCGACATCATCTCAATTTCTTTGATCGTCATATTTTTCGTAATGATATTGGTAAAATCTTTTCTGATGGAATAGATATCGGAGATCAGCGTTTTCGCTTTTTGCGTCAAAATGATTTTTTTGGACCGCCTATCGTTTTCCTGCGCTTCAAATTTCACAAAACCTTCTTTCGACAGCTTTTGGATCGACTTCGATATCGTCGCTTTATCGAAATTGCCTATTTTTGTGATCTCGGCCATCGTAATATTGGGATTTTCGTTTAAGATGATCAAAACGACCAATTGCCCATAGCCTATTCCAAATTCTTTTAATTTATCATCAAAATACTTCTGCGTGGAGCGATATAAAATAGAATTGCTGAGAATGGTATCCATAGAAACATCCTATCAAAATAATATAGTTGACTCTCCAACTATATTTTATGATATAAAATTAGCGCACACTTGTCAATAGGATTCAGAAAATTCATCTCCTATTTGGCCAATTTCGATGAATCTTCAACTATAAAATAAAAAGGAATGAAAAGACCGTATCTTTTCCCGAAAATTTTAAAAAGTCCATCAAAACAAGCATAAAAAACAACCATATCTGCGGTATGGTTGTTTTTATGCGGAAACCATCTTTCCCAAGACGATTCTCTCTTTTCGATGCTATTTATTTTTGCGGATCGACTACTTTCTTGTCCCAGTCCAAAACGATATCCAAAAATTGTCCCGTATAAGAAACGTCCTTCTGTGCTGCGATCTCTTCCGGCGTGCCTGTCGCGATCACAGTGCCGCCTTCGTCGCCGCCTTCCGGCCCCAGATCAATGATATAGTCTGCCGACTTGATCACGTCCAGATTGTGTTCAATGACCACAATGGTATTATTCTGATCTGCCAGCCGATTCAGCACGCTTAGGAGTGATTTCACGTCTTCAAAATGAAGTCCCGTCGTCGGCTCATCCAAAATATAAAGGGTCTTTCCCGTCGCTTTTTTGGACAATTCCGTCGCCAGTTTCACTCTTTGCGCTTCCCCGCCGGATAACGTCGTGGAAGGCTGTCCCAGGCGGATATATCCAAGTCCCACATCATACAGCGTCTGTAATTTCGCTCTGATGCTGTTGTGGTTCTTAAAAAATTCCAGCGCTTCTTCCACCGTCATATCCAGCACATCGGAGATGCTTTTTCCCTTATATTTTACTTCCAAAGTTTCTCTGTTATACCGTTTTCCCTTGCACACTTCACAAGGCACATACACGTCCGGCAAAAAGTGCATTTCTATCTTTAATATCCCGTCTCCGCGGCAGGCTTCACAGCGGCCGCCTTTCACATTAAAGCTGAACCGTCCTTTCTGATACCCCCGCATTTTTGCTTCCGGCACAGAAGCAAAAATATCCCGGATCAAATCGAATACCTTAGTATAGGTCGCGGGATTGGAACGAGGCGTCCTGCCAATAGGCGATTGATCGATATTGATGATCTTGTCTATTTGTTCAAATCCTTTGATATTTTTATGTTTTCCCGGTTTTGTATTGGCTCTGTTGACCTGTGCCGCGCCTGCTTTATACAAGATCTCATTCACAAGAGTGGACTTACCGGAACCGGAAACACCGGTCACACAAGTCATCACATTCAATGGAAATTTTACCGTGATATTCTTTAGATTATTTTCTTTTGCGCCATACACCACAATATTTTTGCCATTCAATTTCCGGCGTTCTTTCCGCATGGGAATGCTCCGCTTACCGCTTAAATATTTTCCCGTAATGGAATCCTCATTGGCCATGATCTCTTCCACCGTGCCCTGCGCCACCACACGTCCTCCGTGTTCGCCCGCGCCCGGTCCGATATCGATGATCTGGTCCGCCGCCATCATGGTTTCCCCGTCATGTTCCACCACGATCACCGTATTGCCCAGATCTCTCAAATTCTTCAATGTCTTTAACAGCTTCGCGTTGTCCCGCTGATGGAGCCCAATGGAAGGCTCGTCCAAAATATACAGTACCCCCACCAAACCGGACCCGATCTGGGTCGCCAGACGGATCCGCTGAGCTTCCCCGCCGGATAAAGTGCCCGCGTTTCTGTTCAGTGTCAAATACCCGATGCCCACATCGATCAAAAATCCCAATCTGGCATGGATCTCCTTCAAGATCTGATCCGCGATCATCTGTTCCATCTCTGTCAATTCGAGCTCTTCAAAAAATTTCTTCATATCCTTTACCGACAATGCCGTCAGTTCATGGATCGCCAATCCGCCCACATATACAGACCGCGCCTCCGGTTTTAATCTGGTACCATGGCAATGCTCGCAGGGGATACTGGTCATATAAGACTCGATCTCCGCTTTCATCCATTCGGAAGAAGTTTCTCTGTGCCTTCTTTCCAGATTATGGATGACCCCTTCATAAGGCGCGTTATATTCATGGGTGCGGGTATCGCTGGAGATCCGCATATGGATCTTTTCTTCTCCCGTCCCATACAAAATTTTATTGAGCTGCTCTTCCGTCAAATCCTTTATGGGTGTATCCAACGTAAACCCATATTGCCTTCCCACGCTTTCCAGCAGTTTTAAATACCAAGTATCCAGATTGTTGCTGTATGGTTTTAAAGCTCCTTTCCGAATAGAAAGCTCTCGATTGGGGATCACCAGATCCGGATCG
>JAEEYS010000019.1 GCA_016288255.1 Bacillota bacterium | reverse complement strand
CCGGACAAAACGCGATCAGCTTTGCAGGATCTTTGAACTGGATCGCCTGAATGATGTCATGGCGTTCTTCATCAGGTCTGGGAGATACTTCAAATCCGAATTTTATCATCACTTCTGCCGCCAAAAGAGAGACTTTTACTGCCTGCGCTACGGTATGAGGCGCCAAAAACAGTCCCTGCAAAAAAGAAGGATTGAGCCCCAAAGAAGGGCCTGTTTCTTTTCCCAATCCCGGAGCAAAAACAGCATGACCGATCTCTTCTATCCATTCTTTTTTTCCCGCCATATAACCGCCGGTCTTGGCCAATCCGCCGCCCGGATTCTTAATCAAAGACCCACAGATCAGATCCGCTCCCATTTCAATAGGTTCTTTTGTTTCCACGAACTCACCATAGCAATTATCTACAACGCAGACAATATTTTCATTGTGTTCTTTTACCAACTGAACGATCTCTTTTATTCTTTCTAGAGACAGCGAACTTCTGAAACTGTATCCTCTGGAACGCTGGATCAAGACAGCTTTGATATTGGGATTTTCTTTGAGCTTTTTATAAATCCCCTCCAGATCCACTTGGCCTTCTTTTAAAGGCACTTCCGCATAAGAAATGCCCCATTCCTTGAGAGAGCCGCTTTGTTCTTTGATCCCGATCCCTTTTTGCAGCGTATCATAAGGGGCTCCCGCAGCGGACAAAAGCATATCTCCCGGTCTTAAAATACCAAACAGGGTTTTTGCTATGGCTTGGGTACCGGAAGCGATCTGCGGTCTTATCATGGCGTCTTCCGCCCCAAAGATCCGCGCAAAAGCTTTTTCCAGCGCTTCCCGTCCCAGATCGTTGTAGCCGTATCCCGTTGTTGAGCCCAAATGTTCTTCTCCTATACTGATAGAGCGAAAAACATCCAATACTTTGCTTTGATTATATTCCTCTGTCTTTTCTATTTGGCGAAATTTTCCCCGCAACGCGTTTTCCGCCTCTTCTATTACTGTAACGATATCCATAGTTTCCTCCTATCCCAAACATAGGAAAAAGGATAACAGTTGTTATCCTTTTTCCCTTTTATGCTAAGGCAATCTGCCAATTATTCTTCGTCCATTTTATTGTTGAAATTAAAGTTGATCGACCGCGCCGGTACAATAGTAGAAATCGCATGTTTATAGATCAGTTGCTGTTTTCCGTCACTTTCCAGAAGAACAATGAAGTTATCAAATCCTTTGATGTAGCCTCTGATTTGAAACCCGTTTACTAAAAATATTGTTGCGCCCACACCATCTTTTCTTAATTGATTCAAAAACCCGTCTTGTAAATTAATTTGCTTTGTCATAAAGTTCTCCTTTTACATGGCTTATAATAAGTTCTAGCATTTCTTCTTCTGTCTGAAATTGTTCTCTGTCCACCCAAAAGATACGCTTGTCCCGCTTAAACCAAGTCATCTGTCGTTTTGCAAAATGTCTGGTATCCCGTTTCAAAATTTCCACTGCATCTTCCAAGCTTCCTTGTCCGTTCAGATATGGTAAAAATTCTTTGTAACCTAAAGCCTGCATAGAAAGTAACTTTTCACCATATCCCTGTTCTGTCAGGGATTTCACTTCTTCTAAAAGCCCTTTTTTCATCATGCTATCTACTCTTACATTTATTCTATCATAAAGTTTTTGTCTGTCCAGAGTCAATCCGATCAAAATCGGATCATAAGGCACATTTTGGTTTTTGGACTCTCTCTGCACCTCGGAAATCTTCCGATTGGTCAAATGATAGACTTCCAGCGCCCGGATCACACGCTTCACATTGTTCGGATGGATCTTTTCCGCCGCATCCGGGTCGATCTCTTTTAACCTGTCATGCAAAAAATCCGGTCCTTTCTCTTCCGATAACTTTCGCATCTCTTCCCGAAAAGAAGGGTCCACCCCGCCGTCGCTATAATCCATCGGTTCCGTGAGAGAAGTGATATAAAGTCCCGTACCTCCCACTACAATGGGCAGATTGCCCCGTTTTAAGATCTCCTCAATGGTCTCATAGGCCAATTCCCGGAATCTCGCCACAGAAAAGTCTTCCGCAGGATCCACAAAATCCAGCAGATGATGCGGGATCCCCTCCATCTCTTCTTTGGTGATCTTTGCTGTACCGATATTCAGTTTTTGATACACCTGCATAGAATCCGCGGAGATGATCTCTCCGCGGAGGGCTTTCGCAAGGGCAATGGACACTCCCGTTTTGCCGGAAGCCGTGGGTCCCACAATCAGTACGATCTTTTTTTTCATGTCAAATCCTCTTAAACTGTTTCTCCAAATCTTCAAAGCTAAAATGCAAAATCGTCGGCCTGCCGTGCGGACAGGTAAAGGGATTTTCTGTTTCTCTTAAATCCCGAAACAATGTTTCCATTTCTATGGTATCCAATTTTTTTTGCGCTTTGATGGCTTCCCTGCAGGCAATGGTCATCAAAGCATGCTCTTTCATGATCGAAGAATCCAATTCTTCGTTCTCGTTTTCCAGCATCTCATCTATGACCGTCTTAAAGAAGGCTTCTCCCACCGGTTCTCCCAGTATCAAAGGCACTTCTCTGATCAAGATACTGTTATTGCCGAAAATCTCTACTTGAAATCCTAATTTTTCAAACAAAGATCCTTGTTCTTCCACAAAAAGCATTTCTTGATAGTTCAGCGTCACATGGATCGGCACCAAAAGCGTCTGCGTGATCATCTCCGCATTTTTCAGCATCAGATACCATTTGTTAAACAGGATCCGTTCATGAGCAGCGTGCTGATCGATGATATATAGACCGTCCTTGCCGCCCGCAATGATATAAAGATCTTTCAGCTGACCCAACAGTCTTAATTCGGGAAAAGCGTTTTCTTCTTTTGTATCCGCAATAAACGTTTCCTGTTTTGATTCCTCCCGCAGCTCTTGTTCCTTTGCCAAAAGTTCTTTTTTTAATTCTTCGTCCAGATTATCGCTGTCCAATGCTTTCTTTCGGTCTTCTATGATAAAGGGAGGTTTTTCCTCCGTTTCTTTTACAAAATGATATCCTTCCTCTTTTTTTGCTCTGTCATCCGCCTGATCAAAATAAACCACACGGTGTTCTTCCTCTTCTACCGGTAAAACCGCTTCTATTTCTTCCCAGCTTTCTTTTGGAGGAACCTGTTTTATAAAAGCGTCCTCTTTTTTTGCTTCTTTTGGCAGAAAGGCATCCTTGATCAGATCGTCCATAGGGATACGGACCGGTTCCGGCCTTTCTTTCTTTTTGGCAGCTCCTTTGGCTTCCTCCCCTTTGGTCCCGATATTGGGAATCAAAAGGCTTTGTTTCAATCCCAGCCGGATCGCCTGGCTCAAAGCATAATACACTTCCTGCTCATTGGAAAATCTGACCTGCAGTTTGGAAGGATGGAAATTCACATCCACTTTTTCCGGATCGATCGTGATGTTCAATACCAAAAAAGGATACCGTCCCACCGTCAAAAGAGTATGATATGCTCCTTCCGCCGCGTTATAAAATACCTGGTTGTTGACCCAGCGGTGATTTACAAAGAAAGTCTGAAACTTTCTGGTGGCGCGGGATAACGCGGGTTTCCCGATAAAGCCTTCGATCTTGATGTGTTCTTCTTCATAAGAAACCGGTATCAATAATCTTGCCGTATCCGCATCGTACAAAGAAGCAATGGCATTGATCAGGCCGCCTCTTCCGCTGGTTTTGAAGATCCGTTTTCCGTTGTTTATAAATTCAAAGGAAATATCCGGATTCGATAATGCCAATTTCATCAAAAGCTCATTGATGTTTCCCGCTTCCGTGGCGTCTTTCTTTAAAAATTTGAGTCTGGGCGGCGTATTGTAGAATAAATCTTTTACCGTAACGGTGGTTCCAAGATCCGCGGATACCTTTTCCGAAACGGACAATACTCCTTCTTCTACCTTCAGCATATTCCCAAAAGCGTCTTCTCTCTGTCTGCTGACGATCTTTAGATTGGACACTGCCGCAACGCTGGCAAGCGCCTCTCCTCGAAACCCCAAAGTCGCGACGCGCATGATATCTTCTACGGTAGTGACCTTGCTGGTCGTATGGCGCTCCGTACAAAGCTTCAGATCTTCCAAAGACATGCCCACGCCGTCATCCGACACTTCCATCAGGGTTTTGCCGCCGTCTTGTATTTTAACGGAAATACGGCTCGCTTTTGCGTCGATCGCGTTTTCCACCAGTTCCTTGATAACGGAATAAGGTCTTTCTACCACTTCGCCCGCCGCAATTTGGTTGATGACTTCTTTCTCCAGTTTTTGAATCACGTTTTTCATTCCGATCTACCCTCTTTAATCTTTTTTGCTTCTATGATTAAATGGTTCAAGATACTCATAGATTCAATCGGCGTAATCGAATAGAGATCTATGGTATACAGTTCATCCATGATTTTTTGATACTCTTTGGAAAGCGGTTGTTCTTTTTCTTTCGGTATGTAGTCCTCTTCAGTCTCAGGATAAAGAGATTCCCCTTGCGTCAAAGAGATCTTGCTGTTTTTTTCCACTTTATTTAAGATCAACTCTGCTCTGTTGATCAGCTCTTCCGGCAGTCCTGCCAATTTTGCCACATGGATCCCATAGCTTTTGCTGGTGCCGCCCGGTACGATACGATGCAAAAATTCCACTTCGCCTTTGTCCTCTTTGACAATGACGCGGTAATTCTTGACGCCATCCATATAGTTTTCCAGGTCGATCAGTTCATGATAATGGGTAGCAAACAGCGTTCTGGCTTTGACATGTTCCTGGATATATTCCAATGTGGCCCAGGCGATGCTCAATCCGTCAAAAGTAGAAGTGCCCCGCCCTACTTCATCCAAGATCACAATGCTCTTTGGGGTCGCTTTTTTCAGTAAATGAGCCACTTCCATCATTTCCACCATAAAGGTGCTTTGCCCCTGAGAAAGATTGTCCGAGGCGCCGATCCGCGTGAAGATCTGATCCGCCACGCCGACAGACGCTTTTCTGGCAGGCACGAAAGAACCCATCTGCGCCATGATCACAATGAGCGCCAACTGCCGCATATAAGTAGATTTTCCGGCCATATTGGGCCCTGTTATAATAAATAAGTTATTGGTCGCAGTATCAATATAAAGGTCGTTTGGTATAAAAATATCGTCTTTTAACAGCCTTTCGATCACCGGATGCCGCCCGTCTGCAATATCGATCACATTTGATCCGTTGACCTCCGGCCGAACATAATTGTTATCTACCGCCACTTCGCCCAAAGACAAAATAGCGTCCAATTCCCCGATCATCTTTGCCATAGGCTGGATCCGATTCGTTTCGTTCATGACCCGATTTCTGATCTCCACAAAAAGCTCATATTCCAAACTTTTTACTTTTTCTTCCGCGCCCAATAATTTGGTCTCAAAAGTTTTCAGTTCTTCCGTGATATACCGCTCGCCGTTTACGGTAGTCTGTTTTCGTATATATCGGTCTTCCGGCACCATGTTGACATTGCTTTTGGTCACTTCGATAAAATAACCGAACACTTTATTGAATTTCACTTTCAAGAATTTGATGCCGGTCTCTTCCCGTTCTTTTGCTTCCAGGTCAATGATCCATTGTTTCCCGTTTTTTAAGATATTCCGGTATTCATCCACATCCGCGTTGTAATGATCTTTGATCAAATAGCCCTCCCGCAGTACCAAGGGCGCCTCTTCATTGACCGCTTTGTCCAACAACGCGTAAAGATCGTCCAATGTATCAAAATCCGCCACATATTTTTGATAGAGATCCGCTTTTACCGTTTGTAAATAACGCTTTACTTCCGGCAAAAGCCCGATACTGTTTTTCAAGCTGATCAGATCTCTGGCATTGGCTGTCTGATAGCAGACTTTGCTGATGATCCGCTCCATATCATAGAAATTTTTTAAGATATCTCTTAAGCTCAGCCGAAAAATCGTGTTGTCCACACTTTCTTCCACCGCGTCCAGCCTATTTTGGATAGCTCCGATATCCGTTAAAGGGTTTAAGATCCATTTTTTCATCATTCTGGCGCCAATGGCTGTTACTGTTTTGTCCAATACGCCGTAAAGACTTCCTTTTTTCTTCCCGTCCGCAAAATTTTGGGTCAGTTCCAGATTTTTTTGGACCATTTCATCCAAACCCATGTATTTTTGCTCATTGACCGTTACCACTTCTCGGATATGATATAGTGCCCTTTTTTGCGTATTATAAAAATACTGCAGCAAACTGCCTGCCGCTTTTTTCGCCAAAGGCATATCCACAAAATCCTTTTCACTGCCAAACTGATTTCCAATGCAGTCTTTGACCGTATTTTCTTCGTAATACTCCGCTTTTAAAACATTTAACGGGATTTCCTGATGCAGTTTGATCGGCGCGTTCACCACGCATTCTTTCGGCTGATATTTATAAAACAGATCATTCAACCCGCCCACATCCATTTCTTCCACAAAAAATTCTCCCGTGGAGATATCGGATACGGCGATACCGACCGTACTGCCTTCCACATATAAACTAATGATATAATTATTGTCATTCGCGTCCAAAAATTCCGGTTCTACAATAGTCCCGGGCGTAATGATCCGGATCACGTCTCTTTTGACGATCCCTTTTGCCAAAGCCGGATCTTCCATTTGTTCACAGATCGCTACTTTATATCCTGCACTCAACAATTTTTTCAAATAGTTATCTACCGAATGGTAAGGCACGCCGCACATGGGCGCTCTTTCTTCCATGCCGCAGTCCCGTCCCGTTAACGTGATCTCCAATACTTTTGAGGCGATTATCGCGTCATCATAAAACATTTCATAAAAATCGCCCAATCGGAAAAATACCAGTACACCCGGATTTTCCTCTTTCACTCTTTTCCATTGCTTCATCATTGGTGTCATTGCCAAACAAACCACTCCTTCTATTCTCGATCTTTCACAATCTCTCCTCTGAGGGTCCAATTAAACACCTTATATATTTTTACCGGAAGGAGCTGGTTTTTGAGATCATCGCTGTTTTTTACCTGCACCACTTTGTTGTTTCTGGTCCTTCCTACCAAATATTCCTTGCTTTTGGTGTTTCTGCCTTCCACCAGTATTTCCACTACCTTGCCTTCATAAGATTTGTTGTTCTCGATACTGATTTCCCGCATTAAATCGTTTAACCGTTTCAACCGTTCTTCTTTGACTTCTTTTTCGATCTGACAGTCCATTTTTGCCGCCGGCGTACCTGTCCTTTTGGAGTATTTAAACGAATACGCCGCGTCAAATTTGACTTGTTTTACCAAATCCAGCGTATCTAAAAAATCCTCTTCCGTTTCTCCCGGGAATCCCACGATAATATCCGTTGTAATGGTCACATCCGGGATCGCCGTCTTGATCTTATCCACCAGGCGAAGATAATCTTCTCTGGTATAATGCCTGTTCATGGCTTTTAAGATCCGATCACTGCCGGACTGTACCGGAAGATGGATATGT
>JAEEYS010000018.1 GCA_016288255.1 Bacillota bacterium | reverse complement strand
GGAGATCCCCGCCGGGCCGTTTCCGATAATGATGACATCCAGCATCTGTTTCCCTCCTTAAACATAGATCTGATCTTCCTGTTATGAAGTCCTTTTCTTTGGCATCATCATAACATAAAACAGTAAAAATAGGAAGCGTTTTCATGAGATTTCTCTTTTGCGGGAAAGCCGCTTTTTTGCACCTTAAACGCCGATCTTTCAAGATGAAAAAAGGAGAATTTGCCTTTATTTTATGCGCTTTTTTCAATGTTATACTTTTCTTTTTTAAAGAGGCAAGAACAAAAAAGAGACAAACAAAAAAAGAGGCTTAGAGGACGCCTTGTGGTGAAAAAGGGCCTCTAAGCCATACAGGAGGAAAAAGTATCTATCAAAACATAAAATCAAACTTTATTGAGAACTCAAGGAGACCAAGTTCTTCTTGCCGTTCCATTCCGTCATCACGTTCAGCGCTTCGCTGACGAAACGGAGCGGGACCATGGTCCTGTCGTTATAGATCGTTGCTTTGGTGTCGAAGGTAATGACCTTTCCGTTAACGGTCGCTTTGTTTTCACCGATCTTTAAAGAGATATTGGTGCCGTCTTTTGTGATAGTGACCACTTTGTCCGCGCTGTTATAACCCACTGACGCGTTCAATTTTTCGGCAATGAACCGAATGGGCACCAGCACCCGACTGTCTTTGGCGTCCAAGATCGGATTCTGATCGGGGAAGGTCATCTTTTCTCCGTTCAATGCTACTTCCACGACCTTATAATCGGACGCGCGGATCACGTTATAATACAGCTTGCCGTCTCTGGACTGGATAATGGGAATGGATTCATATCCTTCGTATAACGTGCCCAAATTGATATAGTTTACACCGTAAAGAGGTTTGAAATCATAATTTTTTCCTGTTCGGGTGATCACAAACACATCTTTGCCGGAATAGTCCTGATAATCTCCCAATGTTTTTTCGAACAGAGCGCGTTCTTTTTCGTCTTTAAAGCTGTCCATGGAAGCGCTCAAGAAAACGATCAGATTTTTCGGTTTTACCTTCAGATCCGAGATCAATTGATTGAGCCTTGTCCATTGGGTGGAGCCGCTCAATCGGATACCGCCCTTGGAATTGTTGACGGTAACGATATTAAAATCGGAAAAAGAAGTGATATTGAACGAAGAAGATAAGATCATTTCTTTTGCTTTTAAGGCGCTGTTTGCGGTAGAAAAAGCGCTGGGCGTCAGGATCTTGGTGGCGCCTGTAAAATAGCTCTTGACCAAAGAACTGTTGGCGTAGCTGATCCGGTCGCTGCTGGTCAATAAAACCATGGAAACCGCGGGACTGGAAACAGTTTTCTTTCTTGGATCCATAGGCGGATTCAAGGAATCCAGCTGACTGTCGTCATAATCCGAAGATAAGAACGCGGTCAAGTCATCGATATAGAAATAACCGGAATTTTGCACTTCCGCATTGGCTTCTACCAGATAGATCTTATTTAAGGTAAAAGGCGCTTTTCCGGAAGGAAGTTTCGTTTCCACAAATTTGAATCCCTGCCAGTCCACCAGGTCGGCAAAATCGATGGTGGTCTGTTTGCCGTTGGCGTCGGTGACGACCCCTCTCAGCCAATGGCCCTGGTTATCGCCAAAAGCCCAAAAGCCCAGACTCTGTGTGCCGCTTGGAAGTTTCAGACCGCCTGTAAAATTGATATAAGTCGCTCTGGTAGCGGTTTCTCCCGTAAAGTCATAAAGAAGCTGTCCGCTTTTTGGACTGCTGACGGAAGGATAACCGTTTCCTACTATAGAAAAGCTTCCTTCCACATGAGCCGGATAAGAAGAGAACGTTTTGCCGCTTGCGCTGGAAAAATCATCCAAAATGACTTCATGGAGTCCTACGGAGATCAATACGCCGCCTTGGGCGTTGCCATAGGTGCCGATCAAAGCGCCGCTTTTTGTCTCTGTGCCGGCAGTGAACACGCCGCCTTTTACAGAGCCTACATTATTGATAACGGTCCAAGTAACGGCTGCCGGATCCAAAGCCGCCTCATAACCGTTGCTGTCTGTCAGGATAACGTCAAAAGTATAACTTTCGTTGGGGTTGAAGGATTTTTCATTGGGAGAGATGGTCAGCTTGATCCCTTCTCCCAAAACACGGATCTTTTTGGTGGCGGACAGTCCTTGATATTTGGCTGTGACCGTAGGAAGACCGCTTTTTGAAGCAGTCAAAGTACTGCCCGAAAAACTGCCGTATCCGTCTGTAATGGTATAGGTGACTTTGCTTTGGTCGATGGTCACCGGATTATAATAAGTATCGTAGCCGATAACGGAAAAGCCGAGTTTTCCTTTTCTGACCACATTGTCCGCGTCTGCTTTGATCTGGATGGTAGAAAGACTTCCCGCGGGAGCGTGGGATAAGATCCCCACCGCGTTGCTGACGCTTCTTTGCTCATTCTCTGCCACGCCGTTTAAGATCGTGACCTCATTTTGCCCCAGAGGGCGTCCTACCATGGTGGTGGAGCCGCCGCCGTCAAAGTTTAAAGCGTTATAGATACCCAGGTCTTTCAAAAGCTCCGCGAACTGTTTTTGGGTCAGACCCGGCGTATATGTTTCTCTGCCGTCCGCTGTGACAAGATAAAGCGTTTTATTGTCTTTGCTGTAACCGATGGCGGATCTTTGGGATTTCCCCGTGATCTCATGGGAGAAACTGGAGGGGATCACACCGTTTTTGATCAAGGTAGCGCCGCCGCCGATAGCCAAACTTAAGGTATCGATATCCGGCGCGATGTCTAAGGTAATGGAAACGGCAGAGCCTACCGAGAGATTACTTCTTAAGAATTGCCCTCCCGTGTTGCCTGCGGCCAAAACGATGGAGTCTGCCGGGATGGGAGCGGTAGCGCCGGTAGTTAAGCTCACGACTTTATTGTCTTTGACCGTCGCAAAGGTAAAATTGTCCTGTCCCGATGCGGCAGGGGTCTTGGAGCCGAAAGCCGGCGTATACATATAAATAGCGGTATAGCCGCCCATGATCTTATTGATGGCGGCAATGGGACTGGTCAGTCCGTTTGCGGCCCTTAAAGTTCCCTTATACGTAAAGTTGACGATACTGGGGATATTGTTTTCATCCAGCACAAAAGTGTCCATATTAGTGCGGTTGGAGGGAGAAGAGAGCACTTCCCCGTCTTTGATCAGCGCGCCGATAGGAGAGGATGTGGCGTTCATGATAAAAAAGTCCGCGTTGATAGCGGCAATGGCGCCGCTTTGTTTTGCCATCTTCAATACAGTGGTCCTGGTAGAAAGACCGGCGCTGTTGTAAAGCGGCACGATATCCAAATATTTTTCCGTCAGGTCTACTTTTAAAATAGAAAGTTCCACCCAGCCGGACGCGGTAAAGATGGATCTGCTTTCATAAGTCAGCCCCTTCGTGATAGGGGAAGCTGTGTTGTCGGTATGGTAAATGGTTTCGCTGTAGCCAAAAACAGGCATGACAGCGCTAAACAGAAAAATCAAAATCAATAAAAAAAGAAAAAAAGGATAGCGCCTTTTTTGTTTTTTCATGCATAACACCTCCAAAGTTCTTGTCTGTTCCGTTTTGTTCCCATATAACATAGTATATCCTAAAATGCGGGGGTTTGGCGGGAAACATGACCATTTGTAACAGAAATGTAATAGAAAAGAGAAATAAAATAAACGAATTGTTTAAAAGAAAAGCGGCTTGTTGACGGCAAAAAGAGAGATCAAATCAATCCAAAGGGGTTTTCGGCAGGAGAGAAGGCTCTTTTTTGGTAATGGTGAAGCCGGTCAGACCAAAAAGCAGGCTGATCAGGATATTGATCCAGTGGAAAAAGCAAAAAGGGATGAAAGCGACGCCGGCCACGCCCAAAATAGTGGAAGGGAAGACCACATTGCTGTTCCAGGGGATGAGACAGGCGGATAAAGTGGAAATATCCACGGTTTGTCTGGATAAGTTTTCCATTTTTAAATCGCTTTTTTCATACAAAGGCTGCATCAGCGTGCAGGTCATGACATGGGCAAATCCCATGGAGCCTCCCAGCATGTTGCTGAGAACGGCGACCAGACCGGTGGTGGTCAATAAAGAAGCGGAAGTTTTGGTAAAACGGGAAAAAACGGATAAAGCCGTGTTCAAAATACCGGTTTTGTTCAAGATACCGCCGATCCCAAATCCGAACAGCAGCAGATAGACGATATCGATCATGCTGATCATGCCGCCTCGGCTCAAAAGGGTGTCGATAAAGCTGTTGCCCGTTACGCTGACATAGCCGCGGTATAACGCCTGAAAAGCTTCTTGGGGAGCGCATCCCTGATGCAAGACGGCAATGAGGACGCCGGACAGCGCGCCGATCAAAATAGAAGGAACGGCAGGTTTTCGAAACAGGAGCAGGACCAAGAGGATCACAATGGGCAAAAAGGCGATCCAGTCCAGCCGAAAAGTATTTTGAAAGGTATCTAAAATGCTTTGGGTAAAAGAAACGTCCACATTTCCTCTGCCATAGACGAACCCCAATATCAAATATAGGATCGACGTCAGGACAAAAGCAGGGATCGTGGTATACGAAGTATGCCTGAAATGTTTGGGGATCTCCACACGGGTCAAAGCGCAGATCATGCAGGTGCTGCCGGAGAGAGGAGAATATTTGTCTCCGAAAAAGGAGCCGCTGACGATACTGCCTGCCAAAAGGGGCAGCGGGATATCCATGGTAGCACCGGCACCCATCATGGCCAAACCG
>JAEEYS010000017.1 GCA_016288255.1 Bacillota bacterium | reverse complement strand
GTTCGGAAAGACTTGGCGTCGACCCCCGACGCAAAGGCCTCTGTGACGGGCGGATTTTTCATCTCCTTAGGAAGCGGCAGTCCTATCAGTATCAGTATTTCCGGGAATGATTTCGATACCTTGCAGAAATTGGGCGAAGAGGTAACGGAGATCGTAGAAAACGTGAACGGGACCAGAGAAGTTTCTTTCAGTATGGAAGAAGGACGGCCCGAAATGCAGATTCGGATCGACAAAGACAAAGCGGCCAATTACGGATTGACCGTATCCCAGGTTTCCGCCGCGGTCAACACCTATGTAAAAGGGATCACCGCTACCATATTCAGGTCCAATGGGGAAGAAGTGAATGTGGTTTTAAAAGTAGAACAAAACGAAGAAATGGGTCTGTCTGATTTGGAAAACATCCAGATCCCTTTGCCGACGGGAATGACCATTCCCTTATCTCAGATCGCAAGCTTTGAAAAAGAGGAAGGCCCTATGTCGATCAGCAGAGAAAATCAGCAGCGGACCGTGACGGTATCGTCGCAGATCAGCGGAAGAGACTTGGCAAGCGTTTCTTCCGATATCCAAAAACAAATGGATGAACTGGATCTGCCGGAAGGATATTTTATTGAATTCGGCGGCGATCGGCAGGAAATGCTGGACGCGTTTTCCGATCTGTCTTTGGCTTTGATCATTGCGGTATTTTTGGTCTATATGGTCATGGCGGCGCAGTTTGAATCCCTGTCACAGCCTTTTATCATCATGTTCACCATGCCGATGGCGGCGATCGGGATCGTCTTGTCGCTGTTCCTTACGGGCAGGAGCTTGAATGTGATCAGCTTTATCGGGGTGATCATGCTGGCGGGGATCGTTGTCAACAATGGTATCGTTTTGATCGATTATATCAACCAGCTGAGAAGAAGAGGACTGAAGGCAAAAGAAGCTGCCGTAGAAGCGGGCAAAGTCAGGATCCGGCCTATTTTGATGACGGCGCTGACCACAATATTGGGGATGTTCCCCATGGCGCTGGCCCTGGGCGAAGGAGCGGAATTGGGAGCGCCTATCGCTACGGTCGTAATCGGCGGTCTTGTGACCAGCACATTTTTGACACTTTATATGGTACCGGTATTGTATCTGATTTTTGACAAATTCTTTGGCTGGCTCGGAAGCCTCTTTCGCAGACAAAAAGCACTGCCGGAGGCGGAAACAAAAACGGAAATGATGCCGGCAGACGAAACGGTTTTGCCGGATATGAAAGAGCCGCAGGAAGCGTTGCCGGAAGAAAAGAAAGAATAAAGAACAGGACACTGCCAAAACAGCGGGGAAAGGGCTATTTCCGCTGGTTTGGAAAGGCAGCAAAGATAAGGATAAGAAGAACGGAAATCAGATGATGGAAATGAGGCGGTTTTGAAAATGAATAAAAAAAGTAAAAAAGAACAGATCATGCAAAGCGCCATCCAGATTTTTTCTCAAAAAGGGTTTGCTGCTTCCAAGATCAAGGACATTGCGGATCGGGCAGGCATCGGCAAAGGGACCGTTTATGAATACTTTGACAGCAAAGAAGAATTGTTTTATGAAACGATCTCTTATATCACGGATTGCTTCGCGAAAAGCTTTAACGATCTGGCGTTAGCCGATTCTTTGTCTATTCGGGAAAAGGTAAAAGAGATGACTTATCATACGTTGGTCATGATGAAAAAAAACAAAGAGATGGTCTCTGTTATCATCAATGAGATCAGCGTGACTTTGATGACGGGCGATACCGGCAGGACCGGTGACGCCGGCAATATCGGGATCCCTTTTTATCGGCGGATCAGCGATTTGTTGTATAATGCGCTGGTAGAAGGGATGAGCCGAAAAGAGATCCGGGAAGTGGATCCCGCCCTTTTGACGGAAATGCTGTTGAGTTATTTGCACTTTTTGGCTTTTCGCATTGTTTGCATGGAAGAAAATCTGGACTTGAAAATTTTGTCAGAAAATGCTATTGATATCTTATGGAAAGGAATCCAGTGTTGATAGTATGACAACGGACCTTCGAAAGAGATAGGAACTGTGAGGGCAAAAAATGAGAGAAAAAATATATTATATCATTGAAGCTGCAAGAGAAGACGAAAGAGAAAGTTTAAGCTATGACAGGTTTATGATCCTATGCATCATCGCAAGCGTGATACCTCTTTGCTTTAAGGAAACCAACATGTTTTTGAACGTATTGGACAAGGTGACGGTGGTGATCCTTATTGTCGACTACATTTTGCGTTGGGGTACGGCAGACATGAAGCTTCCTCATAGAGGAAAACTGGCGTTTTTGATCTATCCTTTTACTCCTTTTGCCATTGTGGATCTGCTGTCTATTTTGCCTTCTGTGACGGTGTTCAATACAGGATTCAAATTATTCAAACTGTTCCGATTAAGTAAAGCGTTCCGCGCCTTCAAGCTGTTACGGTATTTACGGTATTCCAGAAGCTTTAATAAAGGGCTTGCTGTGATCAGAAGAGAGAAAAGAACACTGAGCGCGGTTTGTATCTTTGCCGGCGGATATATCTTTTTATCGGCTTTGGTCATGTTCCAGGTGGAACCGGACAGCTTTAACTCCTTGTTTGACGCGATCTATTGGGCGGTAGTGACTTTGACCACGGTGGGATACGGGGATATCCATCCCGTCAGCGTGATAGGAAAATTTTTCAGCATGCTGTCTTCTTTTGTGGGGATCGCGATCGTCGCACTGCCGACCAGTATCATTACGGCGGGATATGTGCGGGAATGGCATAAAGAATCAAAATAGAAAGAAAAGGTTTTTCGACATGTTAAGAGAATGGAGAAAAACCTTCTTTTTTTGTCATATATTAAGAGAAGGAATTGAATATTTTGTAAAAAATTGTTATGATTATTATATGAAACAGAGCAGGAAGAGGAGGACCGATTCATGAAAAAAATCGTTTCACTTTTATTAATACTGACTTTGATTTTTAGTTTTTCTCTGACACAGGTCTTTGCGGCGACCGTTTCCGATATCAGCGGAAAAGAATATGAAGAAGCTGCTACGACCTTGATGGAATACGGTGTCATAACAGGGTATCCGGATGGCACTTTCAAAGGAGAAAACCCGGTAACAAGAGCGGAATTTACCGTAATGCTGATCCGTGCTTTGGGAATGGAAAAAACAGCACTGGAATCCAATACTACATCGGATTTTAAGGATGTTCCTTCTCACTGGGCAAAAGATTATATCAATTTCGCGGCAAAACAGGGAATCGTAAAGGGGCAAACCACAACGACGTTTGCGCCGGAAGCAAATGTGAAGTTTTCCGAAGCGGTGACCATGCAGTTAAGAGCAATGGGCATTCCGTTCACGGAAACACAAGGAAAATACTGGTATTTGGGCGCAATGTCAAAAGCCGGTGAGCTGAAGATCTTGCAAAGCAGCATGGTAGTGCCGGAAGACCCGGCTTTAAGAGGGGATATCGCCATGTTGTTGTATAACGGTTTGGATATCAAGATGGCGTCCGGAAAAACCATGCGGGAAGTGCTGACGGAAGAAGAAGCTCCCGAAGATCTGCAGGTAAAGGATATCGTAACGGTAGGATTAAAGCAGATCGAAGTATCTTTTACGAATAAAGTAGACGCGCAGACTGCTCTTTCTTTGGACAACTATACTTTCTCAAGCGACAAGATTTCCGTTTCTAAAGCGCTTTTAAAAGATGAATATACCGTTATTTTGGCTTTGGAAAACGCGGTCGCTGATTATACGGAATGTCAAATGGGCGTTAGAAATGTGACCGACCTGCAGGGCGGACAGATGGAAGACGCTTATATCAAAGATATCGTCTTTATCGACAAAGAAGTGCCTACGGTGGAATCTGTCGTGATCGTAGGGCCGTATAATATGGAAGTGACCTTCAGCGAACCGATCGCAAGTTTTGCTTCCGCCAATATTATGCAGGAAAACGGAAAATATTTGGTCAAGAACATTGAAATGGCGCAGAACGATACCGTCGCTTATATAGAAAATTACAATAAGTTTGAAGGCGACGTTTCCGTAGAGATCATCGGCGCTGTGGATTATAAAGGCTATAAATCCGAAAAAGCAACATTCAAAGCGACTTCTTTGGAAGGTGAAAAACTGGAAGTGGTCAACTATTCCATGACCACGGATTCCATCACCTTATACATGAACAAACAGGTCAAAACAAAGAACCTGAATATCCGATCCATTTATAACGTGGAACCGGAAAATTACGCTTCCAAAGTTTCGGTAGAAAGAAATAAAGTAGTGATCGGATTCAAAGAAAACGGCGTTGCAAAATATACGCAGGGGAATTTAGTGATCCCTGCCAACACCATTGCGGACCTTTGGGACGCAGGAAACGATAAGATCGAATACGCCTTTACTTTGGATATGGACGTTATCCCGCCGATGGTGGAATCCATGGAACGGGTGGAAAACAATCAGCTGAAATTCAACTTCTCCGAAAAGATCCAAAAACCGACAGCTGAAAACTTCCGTTTCTATCAAAACGGACAGGAAGTATATTTGGTACAAAGCATCACCACCAACGCGACAGAACCGAAAAGCGTATATGTCAACATTGTAAGTTCTGTCAGCGGAGATATCGAGATTCGGGTGGAAAACTATAAAGACTTAAACGGCAACAAAGGCGAGACTTATACGGCAAGCTTTAATATCGTGGACACCACTGCGCCGGACTTTAAGAATTTCAGAGCGTATATCTATAATCCGGGAGCGGAAGGCCAGACAGTCGTGATCGATTTTGGCAAAGAAATGATGACCTATGGAAAATATGCTGTCAACGATTTAGAAAAATACAATGTAGCAGGAAAAGATTTAAGAGTCTTGGCACAAAAAGCAAAAGTAGAAATGACCGTTTCCAGCGACAACACCAAGCTGGAAATCAAGATCCCGTCCCTGGCGGATGATCCAAACGGGATCAATATCAATCCTTCCGCAACATTGACCATGGCCAGAGTAGCGGACAAATGGGAAAATTATACGGAAGAGTTGGTCGGCACATTGGAATTCATCTATGAAAAATATATGACGATCAAATCCGTTACAGCCATCGAATCCAATAAGATCCAGGTGGAATTCAACGACTACTTGACGACATGCCAGCCAAACGATATCAGATTCACCTATTCCGGCAGCTCCGCGCTAGCTTATACAAGCTATGATATCGATACCAATGAAGAAGGAAATACCGTAGTGACCTATACGCTGGGCAAAGCGATCAGTGGAAACGGAACGTATCAAGGAAATGAAGTGAGAGCGTATATCATCTCCGCTTCTTCCAAAAATCAATACGGACAGACACTGCAGACAGGGATCTATGTTCCGCTGGTAGATAAGATCGGACCTTCTTTGGTCAAAGATGCAAGCGGCAGCTTAAAAGCAGTCAGAGATTCCGATACGACCATCAAATTGTATTTTGATGAAAATATCAAAGAATCTACTTTGTCCACGCTTTCTTTCTCCGTAGAGGGAGCCAGAGTCAACTATGTGGATACAACGTTCCAGGATTTCAAATCGGATGTTGTAGTGATCCATTTTGATCCGGGCACCGCAACACCGGATAATCCGACTGTTTCCATCAACGGACAGTTTACGGATGAAAACGGCAACCTGTATAAAGGAGCAAGACAAGTTACCGCTAAAAAAGCAAAATAACCGACACAAAGGATAAGAAGGCAGAAGGACAGCGTGCTTCTGCCTTTTTGCTTTTTCGAAAGAAAGAAAAGAAGGAAACATTTTATCAGGCAAGAAAATAATAAATAAAACAGAAAAGTGAGAAAAGAAATCTTCAGGGAAAAGAGGCGATTTTGTATGGCAAAAGAAAAAACGCAATATGTGTGTCAAAACTGTGGGTATGTTTCTTCCCGATTTATGGGCAGATGTCCTCATTGCAGTGAATGGGGCACCATGATAGAAGAGCTGATAGAAAAAGAAACCTCTTCCGCCGCAAAAAGCGGAACGGGAGAAAAACCGGTGCCGCTGCCGGAGATCACACAAAATGCCGGAGAAGAAAGGATGAGGACCGGGATCTTGGAACTGGACCGTGTCTTGGGCGGCGGTGTAGTCAAGGATTCTATCGTGCTGGTAGGGGGCGATCCGGGTATCGGAAAATCCACTTTGCTGCTGCAGCTTTCTAGCGCCTTATCGGGACAGGGGAAAAAAGTGCTGTATGTATCGGGAGAAGAATCTGTCTATCAGATCAAAATGCGGGCAGAACGGTTGAAAATACAGGGAGATAACGTGCTTCTTCTGGGAGAAACGAATTTAAAAAACATCGAGGAGCGGTTGCTGGAAGAAAAACCGGATCTGGCGATCATTGACTCCATCCAAACTGTGAACCACCCGGATATACAATCTGCGGCAGGCAGTGTGGCGCAGATCAGAGAATCTACCAACAGACTCATGGAATTGGCAAAGCAAAATAAGATCGCTATTTTTGTCATCGGCCATGTAACGAAGCAAGGCACTATCGCCGGCCCGAAGATTTTGGAACATATCGTGGATACGGTTTTATATTTTGAAGGAGATCATTATAATACGTTTCGTATCCTGAGGACTGTAAAAAATCGGTTTGGCGCCACCAATGAGATCGGCGTGTTTGAAATGAAGGATGACGGATTGCGGGAAGTATTGAATCCCTCTGCCGTATTTTTGGAAGAAAGACCGGAAAAAGCGGTGGGATCCGTTGCGGCGGCGGTCATGGAAGGTTCCAGAGCGATCACGGTAGAAATACAAGCGCTGGTCACAGCCGCCAACTACGGAAACCCCAGGCGGATGTGCACAGGGGTGGATTATAACAGAGTGTCGCTGATCTTGGCGGTGTTGGAG
>JAEEYS010000016.1 GCA_016288255.1 Bacillota bacterium | reverse complement strand
ATGAAGAAAAAAGTCAAAATACCGATTCAGCTCCATACCCATTATACCAGCGGCATGGCTTCCATGATGTATTTGAAAGCCATCGAAGCGGGCGTAGATGTGGTGGATACGGCTTTATCACCCTTTTCCATGGGGTCTTCACAGCCGCCTACAGAATCCTTGGTAGCTTCTTTACAGGATACGGAATATGATACAGGACTGGATTTAAAACTGATTGGCGAAATTTCAGAACATTTCAAAGAAGTAAAGAAAAATTACGTTATTTCTCCGATCGCCATGGAAGTGGATACCGAAGTGTTGAGTTTCCAAATTCCGGGCGGAATGCTGTCGAATTTGACTTCACAGCTGGAACAGCAAAATGCGATCCATAAATACAATGACGTATTAAAAGAGCTTCCTCAAGTAAGAGCGGATCTGGGGTATCCGCCGCTGGTAACACCAACCAGCCAGATCATCGGGACCCAAGCGGTGTTGAACGTGATCACAGGTTCCCGCTATAAAATGGTGCCGCAGGAAGTCAAAGACTATGTAAAAGGACTGTACGGCAAACCGACTTGTGACGTAGACCCGGAAGTCAGAAAGAAAATCATCGGCGATCAAGAAGTGGTCACCTGCAGACCTGCGGATTTATTGGAACCCAAAATGGAAGAGTTCAAAAAAGAGATCGCGGGCTATATCGAAAAAGAAGAAGATGTTTTGACCTACGCGCTTTTCCCGCAGGTTGCCAAAAAATTCCTGATGGAACGGCAGGCGGCAAAAGCAAAAGTGGATTTTAATATGGTGGAAGATGCGCATCAAAACAGCGAAAAAGGATATTACCCGGTATAAGAAATACAAAAAAACAGATCGGAAAGCAAACGCGCTTTCCGATTTTTTTTAAAATATGCTTTGATCAAAGCTTTAAAATGATATAAAAAAGAAAAGGGAACGTGAAACAGTATCGAAATTTCTTTTCAACGGAAGAAAAATAAGATATGATAGTTATGGTAAGATAACATTGGGATTTTGAATACGTTAGCATAAAGGGGCTGAATTACGAAGATGTCTTTTAAAAAGGTATCTTTTCTGAGCTTTTACTTGATCTTTATTATACAAACATTGGCTGCGAATTTTGCGCATCCCGTGACACCGACGATCATTTCCAATTTGGGACTGCATGATTATATGTTCGGCGTCGCATTTGCGTGTATGGCATTTGGGAACTTTATTTTTGCGCCGTTTTGGGGCAAATATTCAGATAAAGTAGGAAGAGTGAAAGTTTTGGTCATCTGCGGGATCGGATACGGGTTTGGACAAGCGCTGTTCGGACTGGCCACCACAGAATTGGGGATCGCGGCGGCAAGGATCATCGCGGGCTGCTTTACCGGCGGAAGCTATGTAGTGGAGCTTTCTTATTTGGTCGATATAACGGATGACACCAACAGAGGAAAGCATTTTAATATTTTTGTTACTTTCAACTCGGTATTCAGCGCGTTTGGATATCTTATCGGGGGATTTTTGGGGGATATTTCCGTCAATTTGATGTTTATCGTCCAAAGTATCACTTTGATGTCAACAGGCATATTATTCGGCATTTTTTTAAAGGATGTGGAATATCAGCATTTTGTAAAAAAAGCCTCTATACCGGACACGTTGAAAGACTCCAATCCCTTTAAGAGTTTTTCTGTGGGTAAAGCCATGACGGCAGTGATGCTGATTCTTACCATCATGAATCTGTTGACCGCTTTCGGTACCACAGCCTACGAACAATGCTTCAATTATTATTTAAAAGATCAATTGAATTTTTCTCCTTCGTATAACGGATTGCTAAAAGCCTTTTTGGGATTTGTGGCTTTAGCGGCCAACTTTACCGTAGGGCTTTGGATCATGAAAAAGACAAAATTAAAGCATTCCATGATCACAACAACGATCCTGTGTGGCGCCAGTATGTTTTTGATCCTCTTTGCCAATGATGTAAAGAGCTTTATCGTGATCAACACTTTGGCGTTTGCCTTAAATACGATCTATCAGCCGATCTTACAGACCTTGTTTGCGGATTATGCGGAAGGGTCGGATAACGGGATGGTCATGGGCGTATTCGGTTCCGTTCGTTCGTTCGGCAACATCATCGGCGCGCTGTTTGCCGGATTCATTTACGCAATGGGAGCAAAACTGACTTTCATCTTTGCGGGCGCCGCTTTTATCGCTACCGCTTTTTTGGGCAATGTAGCGAACCGAAAAGACAAGGATAGTTACATACAAGCAGGTGAAACATCAGAATAAAAACGAGCTTGACCCCCGAGATGAATAAGAAATAAAAGAGGTGCGGTTATGGACCTGATGGAAGCCTTTCAGGCGGAACAAGTGAAAAGAGATATTTTGGCAGAAGGCTTGATGGAGTATGAGGACAAGGGGCTGACCATGCCCAAAAAAGATTTTTTGCGGCAAAAGATCGCAGAAGAAGTGGAAAAGTGTGAAAATTGTCCTTTGTGTCATAACGACTATCATTTGAACAAAGTACCCGGAACGGGGAGCACCTATGCCAAATTGATGCTGATCGGCGAAGGACCGGGAGAAGATGAAAACAAAGAAGGGGAACCTTTTGTAGGAAAAGCGGGACAGCTTTTGAACCGGCTTTTGGCCAAAAAAAAGATCAAACGAGAAGACATTTATATTTCCAATGTCATCAAATGCCGTCCTCCCAACAATCGAAATCCAAAACAGGAAGAAATGGACTGCTGCTCTCCCTTTATTTTGGCGGAAATCGAGTTGATCCAGCCGACATCGATCATTTTATTGGGCTCTGTGGCATTGAACTTTTTTTGTCCGGGGGAAAAGATCACAAAAAACGTAGGCGTAGAGAGATTTATCAAAAACATCTATACGGTCCCTACATTCCATCCGGCTTTTTTGCTTCGCCAAACGGGGGATCATTATAAAAAAGCGGCATGGCAGATGTGGGATGATTTTGAAAAAGCGCTGCAATATATCGAAAATCATAATAAATGATATTTTATTATGATTTTCTTTCTTTTAAGGGGGCTTTTTTGATATAATGAACCCATAAGAGAGAGCATAAGAAAACGGGAAAACAGTGAGAGGATATCATGGTAAATATCATAGAAGAAGTGCAAAAATTAAACCGAGAATATGAGGAAGAAACAGGCTGCCAAAGAAAAGTGATGATCATGACTTTTGGGTGTCAAATGAATGTACATGATTCGGAAAAACTGCTGGGGTTATCCAGATCCATGGGTTATGAAGAAACGAAAGAAGAAAAAGAAGCGGATCTGATCCTGATCAATACCTGCTGTGTCAGAGAACATGCGGAAGTAAAAGTATACAGCCTTCTCGGCGCTTTAAAAAAGAGAAAAGACAAAAAGAAAGACCTGGTGATCGGTGTCTGCGGCTGTATGATGCAGCAAAAAGGAATGGCGGAATATATCAAAAATCGGTTCCCTTATGTAGATCTGATCTTTGGAACGCATAATACGGTAGAATTACCGGAATATTTATATTCTGTTTTAAAAGAAAACAAACGCGTGGTAGAAATTTTAGACAGTCTTGGTAAAATCGTGGAAGACGTGCCTTTAGAGAGGGACAAAAACGCGAAAGCATGGGTCAATATCATGTATGGATGCAATAATTTTTGTTCCTATTGCATCGTGCCGTATGTAAGGGGCAGAGAAAGAAGCAGAAAACCGGAAAATATCATACAAGAAGTGATGAAGTTAAAAGAAGAGGGCTATAAGGAAGTAGGTCTTTTGGGACAGAATGTGAATTCTTACGGATTGGATTTTGACTATGATTATAAGTTCCCGGATCTACTCAGGGCGCTGGATCGGACAGGGATCGAACGGATCCGGTTCATGACCTCGCACCCTAAAGATTTGTCGGATGATTTGATCCTTGCCATGAAAGAATGTAACAGTGTTTGCGAACATATCCATCTTCCGGTACAGTCCGGCAGTGATCGGATCTTAAAAGCCATGAACAGGCATTATACCAGAGAAGATTATCTTCGCCTGGTGGATAAGATCAAGACGGCGATCCCGGATGTGACCATTACAACGGATATTAT
>JAEEYS010000015.1 GCA_016288255.1 Bacillota bacterium | reverse complement strand
TTTATTACCCTACCTTTGCAAAAATAAAGCCCCTTTTTCTGTATTGGGGCCTTATTTTACTATCTCCTAGTAAAATAGTCATTTTGTTCCGCTCTGAAAGACAATTCCATGACGGTCTGCCCTTCCTTATTATAGCAGAAACCGCCATGAAATTCTCTCCTAAATCGTCAAAAATCAAAATATCTCATTCTTTATTTGTATTTTAACTTCCTATTGTGAAAGTTTTGTGTATTCTAAAAGAAAAAACGGGAAACTTTATTTGTTTTCATTTTCATCAAATACTTCATAATCTGCGTTTACCGTACCGTCATCGTTTACCGTGCCGCCCTGCTGTCCCTGTGCCTGTTGTTCTGCCTGCACATTTTTATACAGTTCCGCAGAAATTTCATACAGCGCGTTGGTCAACGCTTCCGTAGCGGATTTGATGGTTTCCGTATCGTCGCCTTCCAAAGCTTTCTTTACATTTTCCATTTCTTCTCTGACTTTGGCGGTCTTGTCTTCCGGTAATTTATCTTTGTTTTCGTTCAATGTCTTTTCGCATTGATATACCAAAGATTCCGCGCTGTTTCTGATTTCGATGGCTTCCATCCGTTTTTTGTCTTCTTCCTGATGTTTTGCCGCTTCATTGACCATTTTTTCGATTTCATCATCGGACAAGCCGCTGTTGGAACGAATGGTGATACTCTGCTGTTTGCCGGTACCCAGATCTTTTGCCGTTACATTGACGATCCCGTTGGCATCGATATTGAAAGAAACTTCGATCTGCGGAATGCCTCTGGGCGCCGCCGGGATCCCCATCAAAGAGAATCTTCCTAATGTTACGTTGTCCGCAGCCATGGCTCTTTCCCCTTGCAGAACATGGATGTCTACGCTGGTCTGTCCGTCTGCGGCTGTGGTAAATACTTTGGATTTTGTGGTCGGGATTGTGGTATTGCGGTCGATCAACTTCGTAACCACGCCGCCCAAGGTTTCGATCCCTAAAGTCAAAGGTGTTACGTCCAGCAAAACGATGTCTTTGACATCCCCTGCCAAAACGCCCCCTTGGATCGCGGCGCCAAGCGCTACTACTTCGTCCGGGTTTACCCCTTTATGCGGTTCCTGTCCCGTATAATCTTTGATCGCCTGCTGTACTGCCGGGATCCTGGAAGAGCCGCCTACCAAAACGATCTTATCGATTTCTTTCGGGCTTAATCCCGCGTCTTCCAAAGCTCTTTTGGTCGGACCCATAGTCTTTTCTACCAGATTTCTGGTCAATTCATCGAATTTCGCTCTGGTCAGAGTGATATCCAAATGTTTCGGTCCTGTTGCGTCCGCTGTAATAAACGGCAGATTGACATTGGTCGTCGTAACGGTGGAAAGTTCGATCTTTGCTTTTTCCGCCGCTTCTCTCAGTCTCTGCAGCGCCATATTGTCGTTTCTTAAATCGATCCCGTTTTGCGCTTTAAAAGTATCCGCCAAGTAATTCAAAACCGCGTTGTCAAAATCATCCCCGCCCAAGCGGTTATTGCCGCTGGTGGAAACGACCTGGAACACGCCGTCGCCCAATTCCAAAATAGAAACGTCGAAAGTGCCGCCGCCTAAGTCAAATACCAAAATAGTCTGATCTTTTCCTTTATCCAAACCGTACGCCAAAGCCGCTGCCGTAGGTTCGTTGATGATCCTTAATACAGCTAAGCCCGCGATCTTGCCTGCGTCTTTGGTCGCCTGTCTTTGGCTGTCTGTAAAATATGCCGGAACAGTGATGACCGCTTGTGTTACCGGTTCTCCCAGATAGCTTTCTGCGTCATTTTTCATTTTCTGTAGGATCATAGCGGAAATTTCCTGCGGTGTATACGTTTTATCCCCTATTTTAGCGGTATAATCCGTTCCCATATGTCTTTTGATAGAAGATATGGTCCGATCCGGATTGGTGATAGCTTGTCTTTTTGCCAATTCCCCAACCAATCTTTCATTTTCTTTTGTAAAAGCTACGACAGAAGGAGTCAAACGGCTTCCTTCCGTATTGGTAATAACGGTAGGTTCTCCGCCTTCCATTACCGCAACTACTGAGTTTGTTGTTCCTAAGTCAATGCCTATGATTTTTCCCATAATTCATATCCTCCTAATATTGTTCATCCGTCATGCAGATTGATTTGTTGTTTTTTGCTGTTTTGCTATATTGAAACTTTGACCATGCTCGGCCGTAAGACCTTGTCATAATATTTATATCCTTTTCTGAACACCTCTAATACAATATTGCTGTCTACACCCTCTTTTTCTTCCTTCATCACGGCTTCATGCAGGTTCGGATCAAAGGGTTTTCCTTCCGCGTCAATGGCAGACAGCCCGTTTTTTTCAAGAACTTCCAACAGCTGAGAATATACCATTTCGATTCCTTTAAAGGTCCCGTCGTCCTCTTTTTGTCCTTTGATGGAAGCCAGTGCCAGTTCCATATTGTCCATCACGGGGATCAAAGATAGGAGCAGATCTTCGTTGGCATATTTCAAAAAACTTTCTTTTTCTCTTGCCGTTCTTTTTTTGTAATTGTCAAAATCCGCCAAAAGCCGCAGCCGCAACGCTTCCGTATCGGCCAGCTGTTCTTTCAACAGATCGATCTCACTCATGACTTTTTCTTCCGAGGTTTCTTCCTCGCCGCAGGCGTCACAGGATTCCGCTTCTTCCCGGGAGGTTTCTTCCGTTATTTCTTCCTCTTCGTTGCATTTTTGTTCTTTTTCGTCTGTTTTGCTCATCTATTCCCGTCCTCCTCAACTCATTCTTCAAAGATCTCTTTAAAAGACTCTCGCAATCCCGCCAAAATCGCCGTTACCTTCGCGTAGTTCATCCGCGTAGGACCGATGACTCCTAAAGAAGTGGATTTACCGTCTTGATATTGGAACGTTGCCGTAATGATACTGCAGTTTTTCATAGCGTCCATGGCGTTCTCTTCTCCGATGGTAATATTGATCCGCTCATCTATCGGCTGATTGGACAGCAATTCCACGATGAAATTTCTTTCCTCAAACAAAGACAAGATCTCTCTCGCTCTGTCAATATCCCGAAACTCATTGTATTCCAGGATATTGGTAGCGCCCTTCAATACCGCTCTTGCCTCATCCGGTTTGTTCATGTTTTGGGACAGATTCGTAATAAAAGTATTGATCGACTCGATGTGCTCCCTGGTATTTTGCTGCAGCCGTTCTATGCGGGCCTTCATATCCGTCGGGCTGGAAATATTTTTTAAATTCTGCGTCAAGATCTTCGAGATCCGTTCCAGTTCTCTGCCGTCTATAGTCTCTTTTAAATCCACCATTTGGTGTTCCACCCTGCCGCTGGCGGTGACCAGGATCATCAATACCTTATTTTGTCCCATGGGCAAAAGCTGCACATGTTCCAAAGTATCTTTGCTTTTCCCGT
>JAEEYS010000014.1 GCA_016288255.1 Bacillota bacterium | reverse complement strand
TTCGGCACGGATTCTCAGGGAAGGGATTATTTTATCAGGGTGATCTACGGAACGCGTATTTCTTTGGCTGTAGGCTTTTTCGCCAGCCTGATCGTGCTGATCATCGGTATGCTGGTGGGCTCCATCTCGGGCTACTTCGGAGGAAAGGTCGACTTGATCATCATGCGGATCGTCGATATCATCTATTCCCTTCCGGATATGCTGATGGTCATCCTCCTGGCTTCCGTTATGAAAGTGTCTATTACACCGCTGATCGAAGGGACCGTGCTGGCAAGGATCGGCAGTAATATCATTTCTCTTTTTATTGTATTCGGCCTGCTCTATTGGGTCTCTATGTCAAGACTGATCAGAGGACAGATCCTCTCTCTCAAAGAACAGGAATACGTCTTGGCGTCCCGCGCGGCCGGCGCAAAAGGGAACTGGATCATTCGGAAGCATTTGCTTCCCAACTGTATCAGCGTGATTATCATTTCCACGGCGCTGCAGATACCAAGCGCCATCTTTACGGAAAGTTATCTTTCTTTTTTGGGACTCGGTGTCAACGCGCCGATGCCTTCTCTCGGATCACTGGCATCGGACGCACTGAACGGTATCAACTCTTACGCTTACCGCCTTGTTATTCCCGCGGTGATCATTTCACTTATCGTTCTTTCTCTGAATCTTTTCGGAGACGGCTTAAGGGACGCTTTTGACCCTAAGCTGAGACGATAGAAGGGAGGATCGATTATGGCACTGCTTGAAGTAAGAAATCTCAGGACCTCATTTTTTACAGCGGCCGGCGAAGTCAAAGCGGTCAACGGCATCTCCTTTGATCTGGAAAGGCATAAAGTCCTCGGTATCGTGGGAGAATCCGGTTCCGGCAAATCCGTAACGGCCTATTCCATTATGCAGATACTGGACGCCAACGGTAAAATAACCGGCGGCTCCATCAAACTGGACGGACAAGAACTGGTAGGCGCCGGTGAAAAAGTCATGAAAACGGTAAGAGGCAACAAAGTCTCCATTATTTTCCAGGACCCCATGACTTCCCTAAACCCTACCTATACCATAGGGCATCAGCTGATCGAAGCCATTACCCTGCATACGGACCGTGACAAGAAACAGGCCCGTGACAGAGGGATCGAACTGTTGAAACTGGTCAACGTCAACGAACCGGAAAAAAGAATGAAACAATATCCTTTTGAACTTTCAGGCGGGATGCGGCAGCGTGTGATGATCGCTATGGCGCTTTCCTGCGAACCGGATATTTTGATCGCCGACGAACCGACTACCGCTCTTGATGTGACCATCCAGGCGCAGATATTGGAGCTGATGAAGAGCCTGCAGGATCAGCTGGGTATGGCGATCATCATGATCACCCACGATCTGGGCGTTGTTGCTCAGCTCTGCGACGAAGTGATCGTTATGTATGCGGGTTCCATTTGTGAACAGGGAACAGCCGATGAGATCTTTTATCACCCGCATCATTCTTATACAAAAGGGCTTTTGCGTTCCATCCCTTCCGCCGAAACGGACGGCAAAAAGCTGCAACCTATTACCGGCACACCCATTGATCTTTTGAACATGCCCAAAGGCTGCCCTTTCGCACCTCGCTGTGAAGATGCGATGCATATCTGTATCAACGAGCCCTGCGAACGTATGGATATCAACGAAAACCACAAAGCGGCCTGCTGGATGAATGTAAAGGCGCTTTTGACGGAAGAAAAAGGAGGTGCTCTCCATGAAACAGGAAACTGATGTCCTCCTTCGTGTGGAACATTTAAAAGAATATTTTGATATCAGCACAGGATTTTTCTCCTCCAAACCGCTCAAAGCGGTAGACGATGTCTCTTTTGAGATCCGAAGAGGGGAAACCTTAGGCTTGGTGGGAGAATCCGGCTGCGGCAAGACCACGGTGGGCAGAACGATCTTACATCTTTATAAGCCCACAGGCGGCAAAGTCTTCTTTGAAGGCAAAGAGATCGCGAGCAAAGAAGATCTGCTGAACTTTCGCAAAAAGGCCACTATGGTATTTCAGGATCCTTATTCTTCCTTGAATCCCAGAATGACCGTCAGCGATATTATCGGAGAACCCTTGGATATCCACAAAGTCTATCAGGATAAAAAAGAACGGATGGATCGTATCTTGGAGTTGATGGGTCATGTAGGACTGAATTCCGAACACGCCGCCAGATATGCCCATGAATTTTCCGGCGGACAGCGGCAAAGGATCGGTATTGCCAGAGCCCTTGCCCTAAACCCCGCTTTTATCGTCTGCGACGAACCGGTTTCCGCGCTGGATGTTTCTATCCAGGCGCAGGTCATCAACATGTTTGACGAACTGCAGGACAAACTGGGGCTGACCTATTTGTTCATTGCCCATGACCTTTTGATCGTCAAACATATCTCCGATCGCATTGCTGTTATGTATTTGGGTAAAATGGTAGAATTGGCGGACGCGGATGAGATCTACAATCATCCACTCCATCCTTATACCCAATCCCTGATTTCGGCGGTGCCGGTGCCGGATCCGAAAATCGCCAGAGCAAATCAAAGGATCGCGCTTTCCGGCGATATCCCAAGTCCTTTGAACGCCCCTTCCGGCTGTCCGTTCAGGACCAGATGCCGTTATGCTTCCGAAGTCTGCGCGGAAAGCATGCCGGAATTCAAAGAAGTCTCCGCAGGCCATTTCGTAGCCTGCCACAGACTGGCGGAAATCGGGTAAAGGTTTTTCAGGCATTCACGCGCAAAGGCGCGTTGATGTAATATAAATCAAAATGCTTATTAGTAATCACAGAAAGGAAGGAAAAAAGCATTATGAAAAAGTTTTTAACAGTACTTCTCGTCCTGGTAATGGTCTTTTCTTTAGCTGCTTGCTCCAGTAATTCCGGTGACAACGGCGGTGAAGAATCTACAGGCATCACTGCGGAAGACGAAGTCAAAATGGCAGAAATTCGCCAGGCAATCGGCCTTTTATTTGACAGGAACTATATCGTTGAAGAAATCGGCCAAGCCGGACAGCTTCCGGCAAGTTCTTTTGTCGCTATGGGGATGACAGAACCGGATGGTTCTCAATTCTATGAAAACGCAGGCGGCAACGACGGATACATCGGATACTATGATGTTTCCAAAGAAGCTTTTGAAGCAAACGTAGAAAAAGCAATCGAAATTTTGAAAAAGTATTATGAGTATGATGAATCTACCGGAAAATTCACCAATTTCCCGACCCTCACCTATCTCTATAATACCAGTGAAGGACACAAGGCAATCGGGGAATACCTGCAAAGCGCATTGAGCGCCATCGGTATCACCATGAACTTGGAAAACCAAGAATGGAATACCTTCTTGAACACCCGTAAAGCAGGGGATTACTCCGTTGCTCGTAACGGCTGGCTGGCAGACTACAATGATCCTATCTGCTTCTTGGATATGTGGACTTCCACTTCCGGCAACAATGACGTTCAATTCGGCAAAGGCAACCACGCTAACTTGAAACTTTATAGCATCGACCTTACCGATCTTGGCTATGATTTGAATGTAACAGACGGCACTTGGGCAGAAACTTATGATGAATTGATCGCTATCATCAAATCCTGCACAGACGACACCGTTCGTTATCAATTGATGCACAGAGCAGAAGATATGCTGATGTCTACCGGCGCGATCTGCCCGCTTTATTACTACACAGATCCTTACATGGTTTCTAAGACCGTTAACGGATTCTTCAGCAATCCTCTGGGATACAAATACTTCATGTATACAACGACGACAGACAATTTGGATACTTTGAATGTCTGCATCGCTTCCGAACCGGATACTTTGGACCCGGCAGCAAACTCCGCAGTAGATGGCGCTACAATGTTAGCTCACCTCTTCTCCGGTCTTGCTAAATGGCAGCAAAACGACGGCGGTAACCTCACCATCGTTCCTGACGCAGCGCAGGAATTGGTTGAAGGCGTTCAGAACGAAGACGGAACCGTTACTTATACCTACACCATCCGTGACATGAAATGGTCTGACGGACAACCTGTAAAAGCCGGCGACTTCGAATATGCTTGGAAAAGAGCAGCAAACGAAGAAAACGGTTTTGACTATGGCTATATGTTCGAAAACATCAAAGGTTATCCGAATGATTTAGCTGTTACCGCATTAGATGACAAAACATTGGAAGTAACCCTTGCAAACAGCGTTCCTTACTGGGATGAATTGCTTGCATTCCCGACATTCTTCCCTGTAAGAGAAGATGTTGTAGCAAACGAAGGCTGGAACACAGATCCTTCTACCTATGTATGCAACGGTATGTATACAATGAGCGGCTGGGAACACAACAGTGTTATTACTTTGACCAAGAATCCTGAACATCCGGATGCTGCCGAAGTAACGATGCCGACCCTGAAATTCTATTTGAGCGATGACGCAAACAACATGCTGACCAACTTCAAGAACGGCGAATGGAAACTGATCGACGACGTTCCAACCAATGAAATGGCAGCTTTGAAACAGGATTATCCTGATGAATTTATCGTAGCCGGCCAGATCGGTACATACTACATTTGCTGGAACATCAACGAAGATCTCCGCGTTTGGTAATCGCTGTTTGAGGCAACGCACAAACAATAATGCGAAAGCCTTACATCAGGTTTTCGCAAGACCTTGATCGTTCCGATCAAAAACCCCTGTATGGTATCATGCAGGGGTTTTTCTTGTGTTTTTCTTTTCTTCCTTCCAAAAGTGTAGTAAAATCAAGAGGAAGGGGCTCTTTCAAAAATCCCCTTTTCTTTGCTTTTTTATTTGAATGATCTCATACACGATCAAAGCAAAAAACGTTTACACAAACAAGGAGGATAGTATCTATGGACGTATTACATACAAAGAAAAACGGTTATGACAGGATCTCCGAAGAAGACAAGGCCAAAATGGAAGCCTACTGCAAAGGGTATATCGATTTTATGAATGCGGCAAAAACCGAACGGGAATGCGTTGTAGAATGCATCAAACTGGCGGAAGAAAAGGGATTTAAGCCCTATGAACAGGGGATGGAACTCAAGCCCGGCGACAAGATCTACTATAACAACCGCGGCAAAAACATCGATTTGGCTGTGATCGGCAAAAAGCCCCTGAGCGAAGGCGCCAACATCGCCGCCGCCCACACCGATTCTCCCCGCTTGGACTTAAAGCCCAATCCTTTGTATGAGGACGAAGAACTGGCCTATTTAAAGACCCACTATTACGGCGGGATCAAAAAATTCCAATGGGTGACCATCCCTCTGGAACTGCACGGCGTGGTCTGCTTGAAAGACGGCAGTAAAATCTCCCTCAAGCTGGGCCAAGGCGATGAACCGAAATTCGTGATCACCGATATTCTGCCCCATTTGGGCAGAAAACAGGCCGCAAAACCTTTGGAAACGGCGATCCCCGGCGAAAACTTGAATCTTCTGATCGGTTCCGAACCGGTTTCAGATCCGGAAGCCAAAACCAGAGTGAAACAGCATGTGATGGAACTGTTGAACCAAAAATACGGTTTTACGGAAGAAGATTTCCTGTCTGCCGAATTGGAAGCGGTCCCTGCTTTTGACGCTACGGAAATCGGTCTTGACAGAAGCTTGATCGGCGCTTACGGCCACGACGACAGAGTCTGCGCTTATGCGGAATTAAAAGCTCTTCTCGATATGGAAGAGATCCCCGAAAGAACGGCTGTCTGCATTTTCGCGGACAAAGAAGAGATCGGGTCTGTGGGGGTGACCGGCATGATCTCCCAAGCTTTTGAACACTTCATGAACAGCCTTTGCAAAGGACAAGGCGTGGATCTCTATGATTGTTTCAGCAAATCTTTCTGCCTGTCCGCAGACGTTACGGCCGCGCTGGATCCGAATTTTATCGAAGTCTTTGAAAAACGAAACGAAGCCCGGATCAACTATGGTATCGGTCTTTGCAAATATACCGGCGGTCGTGGCAAAAGCGGCGCGTCTGACGCCAGCGCCGAAACGGTCGCTTATATCAGAAACCTGTTTGATGAAAACGACATCATTTGGCAGCTGACCGAAATGGGCAAGATCGATGAAGGCGGCGGCGGGACAGTTGCTCTTGATATGGCGAACCGCAACATCGAAAC
>JAEEYS010000013.1 GCA_016288255.1 Bacillota bacterium | reverse complement strand
TGATATTGCTTGTGGTGAGATTGATTGGATTACCGTTTTCCAATCCCACATTTTCATATCCGTTGATCACGACAAAGTGACTGCTGCTGCCGTTCTTTGCGCTGACAAACATGGGTTTGCCCTGTTCGATCTGGTCAAAAGCTTTTTGTAAAAAGGCTTCTTCCGATAAAGCGTTTTCCCCGCTTTTTACGGAAAAATTCATATAATTATAACCTGCATACTGCATCAAAGAACCGGTAAACACTTTATCCAACAGGTCATTTTCTATTAAAAATTCTGTATAACTAGCCGGATCCAAAGACGGATCGTTTAACATATAAGAATTGATCATAATGGCGCTGACATAAGCGCACCCTGCATTCCCGATCGTGGAATTTCCTGTGCCCAAAGGCAGATTTTTCCATCTTTCATCCCTTTGCAGATAATGCGGTACATCTAAAATTTTAGAAACGACTTCTTCCGGTGTTTGTTCCGGTTCCGGTTTTTCCGGCACCGGCGTTACGGGTGTTGTTTCATGTTCTTCCCCGGATGCGGGCGCGGACAATTCCAAGCTTGCTTCCCCATATCCTACCGTGGTATTGACAGATATGGAATTGACAGCAGCAACATAATCTACACCAAAATCCAAAGCTTGTCCCAAATCTCTTAATTTGAAATAGTTATTGTCTCCTATTTGATAAGCGGTCAATGAAACAAGATCGCCATCCAACACGATAGAAGAATCTGTTTTTTTGGCCGGCGCAGAAGCATCGAATTTGGAAGTCGTCAATTCGCCGCCTTCTATGGTATATTCGCTTCTGGATAAAATACGAATGGTATTTTTCGCTCCATCCCATTTTACTTCAAAGCCTTTTTGTGAACCTTTCAGAAGCATTGCTACATCTCTCAGCTTAAAATAATTATTTCCTTCGATATTAAAGGCTTCTACGGTTACTTTGGCGCTGTTGATGTAAATAGAAGACGTATTTTTCTTTGCTTCTGTTGCTCCATAGACTCCAACGGTCAAAAAAGCAGAACAAAGAGTCAATATTAAAATGATCGGAACAATAGATTTTAAGAATCGTTTCATAAAATTTACCCCAATAATCTATAGTTTTGAATCACTTTTTACTAACAAAAAAGGATAATTTCTTCTATTTTATCACAAAAAATGAAAAAAGTCACTTTAATGTATAAAAAATTTTTATAAAATGATTATTTTATGGAAAAACAAAAATAAAAAAGTGAGTCAAGCCCTTATGCTGACTCACTTTTCTTATAATCTCATCTTTTATTTTTTTATAAAAAGTTATTATGATTATGCTCTTTTCTTTGTTAATTTTTTCAATCCGACATAGATCGGGCTGGCCAAAAATACAGAAGAATATGTCCCTGCAATGATCCCTACCAACAATGCCATAGCAAAGAAACGAATACTTTCTCCACCTAACAAGAAGAGGAAGACCATAACGATCAAAGTCGTAAAAGAAGTATTGATGGACCGAACCATCGTTTGATTGATACTGAGATCCGCCACATCTTCCAATGTTTGTGTCCGATTCATTCTCTTCAAGTTTTCTCTGAATCTGTCAAAAATAACGATGGTACTATTGATAGAATACCCTACTATGGCTAAAATCGCCGCAATAAAATTGATATTGATCGGAATATTGAAAATAGCAAATATGGAAATAACGATCAAAACATCGTGAAGCAGGGCGATTACGGAAGCCAACCCAAAATAGAATTCAAACCGGAACGTAATGTAGATCAACATTCCCACTGCGGCTACAGCAACCGCGATCAGGGCTTTTCTGCTTGCTTCCGCCCCCATCAAGCTGGAAGTATTTTCGCCGCTTAAATAAGCGTCTTCTGCTAAATTGAATTTTTCTTTCAAAAAGTTAAAGACTTCCGAACGTTCTTCCGTAGAAAGCTCATTGGTCCGAATGACAGCTTGCGTTCCGCCTTCCGCTTCTTTTACTTCATGCTGTTCGATCCCATATTCGTCTAACGCCTGATTGATGGCTTTTACATCGATCTGTTCTCCGAAATCGATCTGCATCATGCTGCCGCCTTTAAAGTCAATCCCTACGTTCAATCCGCCGTGAACGGCCATGAAAATCAATCCTGCAGCAATGATCAATATAGAGATCGCAAAACAAATTTTTTGTTTCTTCATAACACTGATATAAAACTTATTATTCATTTTGCGCTCCCCCTTTCGCACCAAACAACGCAGGATTGCTGGTCAAATTTGCACAAATCTTTAACATGATCCTTGTAAATACGATCGCAGTCAACATACTGACAAGGATACCGATACCTAATGTCAATGCAAATCCTCTGATATTGCCGGAGCCGAAGTAATACAAAGCTGCCGCAGCAATCAAAGTGGTCACGTTAGAGTCCAAAATCGTTCTGAACGCACGTTTAAAACCGGCTTCGATTGAAGTTCTGACACTCTTTCCTGTTTTCAGTTCTTCCTTGATACGTTCAAAAATAATAACGTTGGCATCCACCGCCATCCCGATAGACAGGATCAAGCCGGCAATACCCGGAAGGGTCAAAACCGCGCCGATAGAGGTTAAAATGACCAAAACCAATAAAGTATATAAGATCAAAGCAATGTCTGCGATCGCTCCCGGTAATCTATAGAGTACCAACATGTAGAGCAAAATCACGATAATGCCTAAAACACCTGCTTTTAAGCTTCTGTTCAAAGAATCTTGTCCCAAAGTCGGCCCAATGGTTGAAGTTTGCACTTCTTTCAATGCGACCGGAAGTGCCCCGCTGCGGAGCAAAATCGCTAAATTGTTAGCTGCATCTAAGCTTTCCATATGTGTGATAGAAGCTTTTCCATCTGTAATAACAGACTGTACAATAGGTTGAGAGATGACATTCCCGTCCAATTCGATTGAAATCACTTGATGCAAAAATTCTTCTGTCGCTTTTGCGAATTTGTCTGCACCTTCTTTAGAAAGTTCCAGAGCAACCTGATACTCTGTTCCTGTTTGTGCATCGTAATAACCTGCTTGTGCATCTACAACATCGGCACCGGTCAAAACAACTTCACCGTTTGGATCTTTAAACTCCAAGAGAGCTGTTTGCCCAATGATTTTTATGGCTTCTTCCGGATTATCTACCCCAGGAAGTTCTACCCTTACTCTATTTTCACCTTCCGCAACAATGATCGGCTCGGAAACACCAAGCTGATCCACCCTGCCTCTGACAGTTTCTACTGCTTTATCCATTGTTTGGGCATCCACGGATCCATCTTCTTCGGATGCTTCCAAAATAACAAAAACACCGCCTTTTAAGTCCAAACCAAGCTTGATCGTGTCCTTGATCGGCAAGATCTTATAATCTCCGATATTGGCGCCGAACACTGCCAGATAGGCAAAAATTGCGATCACAACGATGATTGCGACCAATTTTGCTATACTTTTGCCTTTCACGCTTTTTCTCCTTTCCCTACAATACAGTTTAAAATCATTCCATTTTTTCAATTATTTAATATCTTAATCACTTTTACTATTATATATTTGTCGCTTTCCGCTGTCAAACGAAAATACGGAAAAAAAGAAATTATGACTTCTTTTTCTGTCCCTCTTCTTCCAGTAGTTTGGCCGCTTTTCCAAGCTCAATATAATCTAAATTTCCCGCTTTGACGCTTTTTAGATCTTCTTCCGCCAATGTTTTTTTGATTTTACCGGGTATCCCCACGACCATGCTGTATGGAGGCACTTCCATTTTTTCCGGCACCACAGCTCCTGCCGCAACGATAGAATGATGCCCTATTTTAGCGCCGCTCAACACCGTTGCGTTCATGGCGATCAAAGAGTGATGCCCGATCTCCGCTCCGTGTACAACGGCGTTATGCCCTATAGTCACATTATCTTCAATAATAGCAGGCATATCATAATCCACATGAACAGTGGCATTGTCCTGCACATTGCTCTCTTTGCCGATCCGTATGGGCGCGATATCCGCTCTTAAAACCACATTATACCAGATACTGGCGTCTTCTTTGATCTCAATATCTCCTATCAGCCTCGCTCCGGGGGCGATAAAAGCAGTGGGATCGATTTTTAAATTTTGTTTTATCACATGCTTTGCCAAGATCGTCACCTATTCCCTTGCTTCTTTCTCTTTTTCTTTTGCGGCTATATACAGCGCGCATTCCAGCCGTTTTTTCTGTATTTCGCACCCGATCTCATAAGGCTTCTTCAAATCGCCTTCTTGGAAAAAGTTATTGGCATGGCAGCCGCCGCTGCATAAGAATTTCGCAAAACAATCTTTGCATTTTTCCTTTGAATATACATGGGTATCTTTCAGTTCTTGTCTTAACTCTTCTTTTTTGATCCCTGTAAAGATGTTGCCTACCTTAAACTCTTCCACCCCTACGAACTGATGGCAAGGATACAGGTCGCCTTCCGGGGTTACCGCTACATATTCGCTTCCCGCACCGCACCCGGCGATCCGTTTATGGACACAAGGACCATGTTCCAAGTCTAAATTGAAATGGAAGAAAGAAAAGCCTTTTCCTTCGTTTTCATAATCCAAATATAATTTGGTCAGTCTTTCATATTCATCAAAGATCACTCTTAAATCATCTTCTTCGATTTTAAGAGGATCCCCTTTGGGCAACACCACCGGTTCCATGGAAAGATTTTGAAACCCCTGATCCCGAAGATGTTTTACGTCGTTAGAAAAATCCAATGCTTCTTTGGTATAAGTTCCTCTGACAAAGAAACTCAAATCATCCCGACCTTCGACCAGTTTATGGATATTGTCCAAAACGCGATCGTAAGTACCGTTTCCCGATTCATCTTTTCGCACATTGTCATTGACTTCTTTTCTGCCGTCAACGCTCAAAACCAGATTAATCCCATACTCTTTGAAAAACTTTGCTTGTTCTTCCGTTACTTCCAAACAGTTTGTGGTCACCGTGATCTTGAATTTTTTCTGATGTGTTTTGCCTTGTTCATACATATAAAGAATGGTATCTTTTAGTATATCAAAATTTAGCATGGGTTCTCCGCCGAAAAAGTCCACATCCAGCTTCTTTCTGTCTCCGGAATGTTCGATCAGAAAATCAATTGCTCTTTTGGCTGTTTTGAGATCCATCAAAACTCTTTTCCCGCCGAAATTCCCCGTTGAAGCAAAGCAGTATTTACACCGCATGTTGCAATCATGAGAAACGTTGATACACATGGATTTGATATAATGAGGCCCTTTCCCGTAAGGAGAAGGCATCGGTATCTCCGGCGAAAAAAGAACACGTTCCCTTTTTAATGTTTCCACTTCTTCCAATATCTGCCGGATCTCTTCCGTATC
>JAEEYS010000012.1 GCA_016288255.1 Bacillota bacterium | reverse complement strand
GAAGGGAAAGTAGCGGTGGGGAACAGGGCAAAGTATCACAATTATTCCATAGGCAGCAGCGAGGAGCCTTTGGGAGAAGGTCCGGACCTGATAGTGAGGCAGGAAATGAAAATTACAGGAGGAGTCAATGAAAGGGGCAGGGCGGCTATCGGCAAAAACGGTGAAGTGCTGGAATATACGATGAAAGATAGAGCGGGGGACCATAAAGAGCCTGAAAGAAAAGACTATATTGATTTTTTGGTGCTGCAGGAAGAAACGATAGAAATAGCAAAGAGATGGTCTTCGCTTCCTTCAAACGGCTCTATCGCCCTCGATGGCACGAGTCTTTTGCTGATCGGAACGGATGAAAAACAAAACGTGTTTCATATTGATGGAGAAAATGTGGCTTATTCCAAAGAAGGTTTGGAAACATTAAAGGATATAGACATCATTTGTCCTTTGTCTTCCCGGGTGATCATCAATGTGGCGGGGAAAAAACTTCGGCTGGAGCACCTCCAGATGCGGTGGAATCATCTGAAGATCGCAGAAGGGGCCAAGCGTTTTGTGATATGGAATTTTGTGGAGGCAAAGGAGATCGTGTTTAATGAGATGGCCTTTTTTGGGGTAGTTATGGCACCGTATGCCCAGGTGATCGGGCAGAAGGTGACTTTGACGGGAACTCTCATAGGGGAGACGATCAAAGGAGGGATCTCCACCAAATTACATAAAGCGGGGGAAACCGTATGGGAAGAAAGTTTGTTTCAGAAAAATGAAACGGTTCTGTGGAAAGAGAAAAAGGAGAGCAAAAAGCAGGATTGTTTGCGGATAAAACAGGGATTTTTTCATGGGACTGTTTTTTGGGATAAGAACAGAAACGGAAAATATGATGGAAAGGAACCGATAATACCGGGAGTAGAAGTGGTTTTGTATCAGAAAAAAGACGGTGTTTATGAAGAATACGCGGTCAAAAAAACAAACCGATACGGAGAGGCCTGGTTTTTACAGCTGGATCCCGGTAACTATCGGCTGCAATTTCAAATACCGGAAGGGTATCGGCCTACAAAAAGGACAAAAGGAGACCCGGAAGAAAAATGTTCCGTCATAGGAGCGGAAGGCCATAGCGAGGATCTTATCATCACAGAATGCGGGGAAGCCTATTTGAATCTTGCGGCCGGTTTGATAAAAGGATTTTTGGTGAAAGGAAAAGTTTGGTTTGATGTGAACAAAAACGGGATACTGGAAGCGGAAAATGGGATAAAGGGCGTTTTTGTGGAATTGTATGCTGACGAGAACGGAGTGTTTTTGTTAAAAGAAAGAACAGCGACAAACGAAGAAGGAGAATATTTTTTTGATCAGCTTCCCAAGGGACGATATCGGCTGAAAGTGGATTGCCCGAAAGGATATGATTATACAAAACCTTTTTCTGAGGGAGACCCGCGGTTTCTTTCCGTGATCTGTTTAGAAAACGGAACATACGATTTTATTTTGCAGAAAGATGAGCTGTATTTCAACTGCGGATTGATCAGGGATACCGGGCTGATCCAAAAAGAGATAGCGGAAGGATTTCGGAAGGATGGACACTGAAAATGGTGAAAAGACCGTGAGAAAAATTTTCCGACACGGTCAATGGATCGAAGAGGGGATAAAAAATGATCCTAGGTAGCAAAAAACCCACTATGGCTTTTGTCCGAAAAGGAGAGCGCATAGCGGGCGATATTTTATTTTGGAAGAGGTAAGATCGTAAAGGAAAAACGACTTAAAAGGGAAAAGGCCCTCCATAAAAATCTTACTCTCTGTCATACAGGTTGCGGCCAAAGCAATCAATGGTCACAATGGCGGGAAAATCTTTGACGACCAGTTCACGAATGGCTTCCGTTCCCAGATCTTCGTATAAGATCACTTTGGAGCTGATGATGGATTTGGAGATCAAAGCGGCAGCGCCGCCTACCGCTGTAAAGTAGACCGCTTTTTCCTTTTGGATGGCTTCGATCACTTCTTTGGAGCGAAGCCCTTTTCCGATCATGCCTTTTAGCCCTTGCTGCAGCAAAAGGGGCGTATAAGGGTCCATGCGGTAACTGGTGGTGGGTCCTGCCGGCCCGATGGGATAGCCGGGTTTGGCCGGAGCCGGCCCTACATAATAGATGACTTCTCCTTTGAGAGAAAAAGGCAGTTTCCCTTCTTTTTGAAAATGTTCCACAAGCCGTTTGTGGGCAGCGTCCCGCGCGGTATAAAGTCTGCCGGAAAGCAGGACAAGGTCTCCTGCTTGAAGGGAAGAAACGACAGAATCGGTAAGGGGCGTAGTCAAAGAGATTTTTTGCGTATTGGTTTTCATGGATATCCCTCCTTAAAGAACAGCTTCTCTGTGCCGTGACGCATGACAGCAGATATTGACTGCCACAGGCAGACCTGCAATATGGGTCGGAAAATATTCTATGTTTACAGCCAAAGCGGTGGTGACTCCGGATAATCCTCCGGGACCGATGGCAAGCAGGTTGATCTCTTGCAGCAGGGTCTCTTCCAAAGCGGCATACTGCGGATGGGGGTTTTTGGTCCCGATCTCTCTGGCAGAGGCAAGTTTGGACAGCATGGCGGCTTTTTCCATGGTGCCGCCGATCCCTACGCCCACAATGATAGGCGGACAGGGATTGGGCCCGGCTGTCTTTACGGTTTCCACAACGAATTCTTTGACGCCTTCCACGCCGTCTGCCGGTTTCAGCATTTTGATACGGCTCATGTTTTCACTGCCAAAGCCTTTGGCCATGCCCAAAAGATGGATCTGGTCTCCCGGCACGATGTCATAATATATAACGGGAGGCGTATTATCGCCTGTATTTTTTCGCTCAAAAAGAGGATCCCTTACCACGGATTTTCTCAAATATCCTTCTTCATAGGCGCTTTTGACGCCGTCAGTCAAAGCTTCGGATAAGGGTTTTCCCGTAAGGCAAACTTCCTGCCCCAAAGAAACAAAAACGATAGCCATTCCCGTATCCTGGCAAATGGGGATCTGTTCTCGTTCCGCGATTTCTTGATTTTGATGGATCTGCAATAAAACATTTTTGGCAAGGGGTGTGGATTCTCTTTCCATACTGTCTAAAATAGCCTGCTTAAGAGAAGCACTGGTATTGTAGTTCATATCTAAAAACATTTCTTTGATTTTTTCTTGGATTTGCGCAGTATCAACGATTCTCAAAACGGTCTCCTTTCTGTATCTTGCCGGTAGTGCGGGCGTAGTGGAATAAATATTGCTGGGCGTAGCCTGCGTAAGAGCCAAACAATTTTTGCCCTTGCAGGCAAAGGGCCTTTTCATTCTTGGCGGAAATAGAATAGTTTTCCGAAAGCACTTTTTTGATCCAGGTGTCTGTGGGCAGCGCTTCATACTTTTTCATGGAAAACAGTAAAATACAGTCCGCTACCTTAGGGCCTATGCCGGGCAGCTTTTGTATTTCTTCTTTGGCCTTGAAAAAAGGTAAAGATTCGATATGAGACAGATCGATCTCTCCCTTATGGATCATCTGCGCCGATCGTAAAACATAAGGGGCACGGTAACCCAGTTTACAGTCTCTTAAAGTGAGAAGGTCCGCATGGGCCAGAGCTTCTGCCGAGGGAAACGCGCTGTAGGTCACATTTTGATAAGTCTTTTTTTCGCCGTAAGTACAGCAGAGGTTTTGGATCATACGGATAATGTTCGGAATATTGGTATTTTGCGCGCATAAAAAAGTCATGACTGTTTCAAAAGGATCCTGCTTCAAAATACGGATCCCTTTTCCCGCATAATCGACAGCTTCTTTTACAAAAGAGTCTTGGGTGATCTCTTCCAAGATCCCCTCATAAGCCACGTCCAGGTTGAAATAAACTGTCCAAAAAGCAGGATCGGGATAATCGGAATGAAGGGTAAGGGTATTTCCTTTTTGGATCACTTTGACATAATGATCTTGCACAAATCCCGTAAAAACAGTCTCCTCATCTGTCCCTTTTTCTTCCGTAAACCGAAACGCCTGCCCGGACAACAGCGTATGGGTCAAATTAAAATTTTTGATATTTTGAAATAAAATGGTATGATCTTCCAATAAAATGTCCATTCTTTTTTATCCTTTATTCTCATTATAGCAAGTGTTTTTGACAAAAACTAGAGAAATAGATTTTTACTTTTTGGAGAGGATAAAATCGAGGTGAGAAAAATGAGTGAAAAAATGCAGATCAACAAAAAACAGAAAAAAACAAGTAAAAGCAAATTGATCGCTTCTTGCGTGGCGGGAATGGCGCTGGGCGCTGTGGCCGCTTCACCGGAATTACGGAACAAAGTAAAAGAAGGAAGCGAAGATATGATGAAAATGAAGAAAAAAGAAGTAAAGCGGATGGCCAAAGCGGCGGATCATACGGTGGAAAACGCAATGGACAGTTTGCAAAACCAACT
>JAEEYS010000011.1 GCA_016288255.1 Bacillota bacterium | reverse complement strand
TGTGTTAGAAAAAAGCCTGATAAAAAAGGCTTTTTTTATAAAAAATTACTATAAACTTGATTGTATCTGGGAGGGCGGGATATGGAATTATCAAACAACGCATTGGCGGTGTTAAGCAAACGATACCTAAAAAAAGATGAAGCGGGAAATCCGATAGAACAGCCGGAGGATATGTTCAAAAGGGTAGCGAACAACATTTCTCAAGCGGAGAAATTGTATGGCGGCGACCCGAAAGAATATGAAGAGCAGTTTTACGATCTGATGACCAATTTGTATTTTTTGCCGAATTCTCCGACGCTGATGAACGCGGGAAGAGATCTTCAGCAGCTTTCTGCTTGTTTTGTGCTGCCGGTAGAGGACAGTATGGAAGGTATTTTTGATTCCATCAAAAATGCCGCTTTGATCCATAAAAGCGGCGGCGGTACCGGATTTAGTTTTTCCCGGTTAAGAAGCAGCGGCGCTACGGTAAAATCTACCGGCGGAGTTGCTTCCGGTCCGATTTCTTTTATGAAAGTGTTCAATGCGGCGACAGAAGCGGTGAAACAGGGCGGTACCAGAAGAGGCGCCAATATGGGGATCCTTCGGGTAGATCACCCGGATATTTTGGATTTTATTGTTTGTAAAAAGGACACTTCCGATATTACAAACTTCAATATTTCTGTAGCGATCACAGAAAAGTTTATGGACGCTTATAAGAAAGATGAAGAATATGATCTGATCGATCCGCATACGGGCAAAGCTGTGGGCAGTTTAAGCGCCAGAACGGTGTTTGATCTGATCGTAGAAATGGCATGGACCAATGGAGAACCGGGGATCATCTTTATTGACAGAATGAACGAAGACAATCCGACAAAAAGCGTGGGAGAGATCGAAAGCACCAATCCCTGCGGAGAACAGCCGTTACTTCCTTACGAATCCTGTAATTTAGGCTCCATCAACTTGAACAGCATGCTTTATAAAGAAGGGAACAACTATATTTTAGATTATGATAAATTGCGGAATGTGGTCAGACTGTCCGTTCGGTTTTTGGATGATGTGATCGATATGAATCAGTATCCCCTGCCGGAGATCGATCAAATGACCAAATCCAATAGGAAAATCGGTTTGGGTGTCATGGGATTTGCAGATATGCTGATGAATTTAAAGATCCCTTATGATTCTCAGGAAGCGGTGAATCTGGCGGAATATATCATGAAATTCATCAAAGATACAGCTATGGAATATTCTGTTGAGCTGGGAAAAGAAAGAGGGAACTTCCCGAATTTTGAACAGAGCACTTATTATGGAAAAGTGGAATCTTTGAGGAATGCGACTTTGACGACCATTGCGCCTACAGGCACCATCTCCATCATCGCAGGGGTATCCAGCGGGGTGGAACCGTTGTTCAGCATCTGCTTTATGAGAAACGTGATGGATAACGATAAATTGATCGAAGTGCATCCGATTTTTGAAAGAGTTGCCAAAGAACGGGGTATTTATTCGGAAGAATTGATGCAAAAAGTAGCGGAAGAAGGTTCTCTGCGCCATATTGCCAATGTGCCGGAAGATCTGAAGACGACTTTTGCTACGGCACATGACATCACGCCGAAATGGCATATCAAGATGCAGGCGGCGTTCCAAAAATATACGGACAATGCGGTATCCAAGACTGTAAACTTCCCGAGAACAGCTACCAGAGAAGACGTGGAAGAAGTGTATCTTTTGGCGTATGAATTGAACTGCAAAGGGGTCACCATTTATCGTGACGGCAGCCGTGAAAATCAGGTATTGAATATCATGAAGAAAGAAGAGGGACAGCCGGCGGAAGCAAGCTACGGTAAGATCATTCCGAGAGAACGGCCGGAAGTGACCACAGGCTTGACGGAAAGATCCAAAATGGGCTGCGGGAATTTATACGTTACTGTCAACATGGACGACAAAGGACTTTGCGAGGTGTTTACCAATTTGGGAAAAGCAGGAGGATGTCCTTCCCAATCGGAAGCCACTTCCAGACTGATCTCTTTGGCCTTAAGAAGCGGGATCGACGCCAACTCCATTATTGGACAGCTCAAAGGGATACGCTGCCACTCCACTATTCGGAAAAAAGGTCTTAAGGTGTTGTCCTGCCCCGACGCCATTGCCTGCACGCTGCAAAAAGCAGTGGACAAATGGGAAAAAGAATATCGCGGAGAAGGACAGGAAAGCGGAAGCAGACCGCAGGCGCCGAACGTGAAGGTGACTTTTCGAGAAGAAGAGGAAACTGATGACGAAACGGTGCAAGAAGACGTGATCAGCTGCGCTGATTGCGAAGAGGAAGTCTGCAAAGGTGCGGAATGCGGCAGAAAAAACGGGAACGCCTGCCCGGAATGCGGCAGCAGTTTGGAGCATGAAGGCGGCTGTGTAATCTGCTATTCCTGTGGATATTCCAAATGCGGCTAAAGAAAAATAAAACAGCACAGATAAAACCGGAGAGATTCTCCGGTTTTTGTGTTATAATAAAGGTATGCGGAGAATTAAAATGAAACCTAAGCGGAGGCAAAAAAATGAAAATAGGAATCGTAGGCTTATCCTCTGTAGGAAAAACAACTTTATTTCAGCTTTTGACAAAGTCTTTTGAAGAAACAGCGAAAGATTACGGGAAAGCGAGCACCAGACAGGCGGAAGTGCCGGATGAAAGAATCGACTTTTTGGTGGAATATTATAAGCCAAAAAAGATTTCTTACGCCACCATGGAATTTTTGGATGTGGCAGGGCTGACCAAAGGGACCGGGAATCAATTTTTGGAAGATATTCGGGAAGTGGACGCATTGGTCCATGTGGTCAGACTTTATGAAGGAGATATTCCTCATGTGGAAGGCAGCATCGATCCGATCCGGGATATCGAAACGGTGAATATGGAACTACTGCTGTCTGATCTGGATCTGGTGGAAAAACGGATCGACAGGATCGTGAACGCGAAGAAAAAACCCAAGACCGATGTGGCAACGGAACTGTCCGCGCTGGGAAAATGCAAAAAAGTATTGGAAGAGGAAAAACTGATTTCCGCGGCAGAATTGACAGATGCGGAAAAAGAAGCGCTGTTGAGCTTGAAATTTTTGACGGAAAAACCGCAGATCATCGTAGCCAATACGGAAGACGCTTTGGGCGAAGACTACCAAGACAGCGATCGATTAAAAGAATACTGTGAGGAAAAGGGTTTACCGCTTATCGCTCTTTCCGCGCAGATCGAAAGAGAGATCGCGGAGCTTTCCGAAGAAGACCAAAAAGTATTTTTGGAAGATCTGGGTATCACAGAGACCGGTATCTATAAATTGGCCAGAGCGGTATATAAGCTGATGGGTCTGATCTCTTTCTTTACCGTAGGGCCGGATGAAGTAAAAGCCTGGACCATTGAGGAAAACACCACAGCCAAAAAAGCGGCGGGGAAGATCCATTCCGATATCGAACGGGGATTTATCCGCGCGGAAGTATTCCGCTTTTCCGATCTGAAAGAGCAGGGGAGCGTCAATAAAGTGAAAGAAGCCGGACTTTTAAAACTGGAAGGAAAAGAATATATCGTAAAAGACGGGGATATTTTAAATATCAGATTCAATATTTAAGGAAGATTTTTTTCGTATCGGGGTTTGGATGAGAAGAGGATGAAAAAGCATGCGCTGAAAGGCATACCGATTATTTATCATTGACAGGATGAGGAATATTTGGTATTTTACATATATCATACTGTTCCATTCAGGTGTCTTTTCTTTCCTGAATTTTAAGGAAAAACAAAGCGATTTTTGCTATTGACAGAATAAATGGATGAATTGAAATGACATGGAATGAACAATCATTGAGACTGGATACGATAGGAATATACTATATACTAATTTCATCAAGGAGGAAAATGTATGAAAGACTATAAACCGGAAAATCTGAGAAATGTATGCCTTGTATCCCACAGTGGGGCAGGTAAGACCTCATTGGCTGAATCCATATTATATACAGGGAAAGCGACGGATCGTCTGGGCAATGTCGCAGCAGGAAATACAGTAATGGATTATGACCAGGAAGAAATCAAACGTCAGATCTCTATCAGCACAGGGATCGCGCCGATCGAATGGAAAAACTGTAAAATAAACTTATTGGACACTCCCGGATATTTT
>JAEEYS010000010.1 GCA_016288255.1 Bacillota bacterium | reverse complement strand
GGTCGTGATCTTGTCGGCCGGGGAAATAAATATCAGTTTCTCTAACGGAGCAATTATGGTCATTAAAGATCACATCCCATTATCGGGGCAAAGTACTCTAATCGGTGTCAATGATACGACTTTTGGCGATCGATTTGTGGATATGTCCAATGTATACAAAGAAGAATATATCGCGCTGGCAAAAGAAACGGGAAAAGAATGCGGTATCTCCATCCAAGAAGGGGTCTATGCCTATATGGTAGGACCGCAGTTTGAAACGCCGGCGGAAATCAACGCGCTTAGAATTTTGGGCGCGGATGCGGTGGGAATGTCTACCGTGCCGGAAGTGATCTGCGCCGCTCAATCCAAATTAAACGTTTTGGGTATTTCCTTGATTTCCAATGTGGCGGCAAAAAAAGGCGGCGTTGTTTCGGGAGACGAAGTAGTTGAGGTAGCAAATCAAGTGCAGGATACCTTCGGTAAATTCATGAAAGAAGTTTTGAAAAAACTGTAATAAAATAAAAAATAAAATCGAAATAGGAAAAATTTTTAAAAAGGCTGGCGTATTTGCCGGCCTTTTTTTTGTGTGAAATGAATAAAAAAGACCGATTGGCAGGCTTCCGGCAGGAAAAACGAAGAAATGGAAGGAGAAGAGGGAGTCTGTTTTTATGCATGAATGTATAAACATACAATTATACACTTTTGAAATAACAGAAAATAAAGATAATAAGGAAATATAAAAAAATATTTAATAAAATAATTGCAATATTATAAATTTATTTGTATAATGTTTTTAGGAAAATGAGGAGGACTCGAAAATGGAAAATAAAAAGATCAAAAAAATCGTTTTAGCCTATTCGGGAGGGTTAGATACTTCTGTCATCATACCATGGCTGAAGGAAAATTATGAAGGAGCCGAAGTCATTGCCGTATCCGGAAATGTAGGACAGGGCAAAGAGCTTTCCGGCTTGGAAGAAAAGGCGCTCAAAACAGGCGCTTCCAAACTCTATATTGAAGATCTACAAGACGTTTTTGTCAACGATTATATTTTTCCGACTTTAAAAGCAGGCGCAAAATATGAAAACAAATATTTGCTGGGAACTGCTTTTGCAAGACCGATCATCGCCAAACGGATCGTAGAGATCGCGCTGAAAGAGGGCGCTGATGCGATCGCGCATGGTTGTACCGGCAAAGGAAACGATCAAGTAAGGTTTGAACTGGCGATCAAAGCGTTTGCGCCGAATATGCAGATCATTGCGCCCTGGAGGACTTGGGAATTAAGATCCAGAGAAGATGAGATCGAATATGCCGCAAAGCATAATATCCCGGTTCCAGTCACAAAAGAAACCAATTATTCCATAGACGCCAATCTTTGGCATATTTCTCATGAAGGCTTGGATCTGGAAGATCCCGGCAACGAAGCGAACTTAAAGAAGATTTTGATCATGTGCAATACGGTGGAAGACGCGCCGAATACGCCGGAATATATAACGATCGATTTTGAAAAAGGGATCCCCGTTGCTCTAAACGGCGAAAAAATGGATGGCGTTACTTTGATCAAAACCTTAAATGAGATCGGCGGAAAACACGGGATCGGCGTGGACGACCTGGTAGAAAACAGAGTAGTGGGCATGAAATCCAGAGGGGTCTATGAAAATCCCGGCGGCACCATTCTTTATACAGCGCATGACGCATTGGAAATGCTGACTTTGGATAAAGAAACCATGCACTTCAAACAGCAGACCGCTACAAAATTCGCAGAACTGGTCTATTATGGACAATGGTTCACTCCTTTAAGAGAAGCGCTGTCCGCATTTGTGGATAAAACACAGGAAACCTGCACGGGAACCGTTAAATTGAAACTTTATAAAGGAAGAGCAACAGCAGTATCTTTGACTTCTCCTTATACTTTATACAGCGAAGATATGGCTACATTTGGAGAAGATGATTCCTACAACCAGTCGGATTCTCAGGGATTTATCAATCTCTTTGGTCTGCCGATCAAAGTAAAAGCGCTTTTGGATGAAAAAAGAGAAAAATAAGATAAGCTTTTTATAATTTTGACAGATACTCAAAAAAATTCAAAAACCCTGCCTTTCTTCTTGAGAAAGATAGGGTTTTTTGATAGGATGAAGAGGAAAGCGAAGTGATAAAATGAAATTATGGGCAGGTCGGTTTTCAAAAGATGTAGATAAAGAAGTCAATGACTTCAATTCTTCTATTTCTTTTGACCAACGATTATATGAAGAAGATATTTTAGGCAGTATCGCTCATGCGACGATGCTGGGTGAATGCGGGATCATTGAAAAAGAAGAAGCAAACCAGATCACAGAAGAGCTGCAGCGGATTTTACAGGATATTCGGGATGGGAAAATCGCTTTTTCCGTGGATGCGGAAGATATCCATATGAACATCGAAACGATTTTGACAAACAGGATCGGCGATACAGGGAAAAAACTGCATACCGGCAGAAGCAGAAACGATCAGGTGGCTTTGGATATGCGGATGTATACGAAAAAAGAGATCAAAGCGATCTTGGATATTTTATTGGAAATGGAACGAACTCTTTGTGATTTGGCAAAGAAGCATAAAAAAACAGTCATGCCGGGATACACCCATTTACAGCGCGCGCAGCCGGTCACCTTCAGTCAGCATCTTTTGGCTTACAGTGAAATGTTTCAAAGGGATATGGAACGGCTCTTTGATTGCCATAAAAGAACAGATGTGATGCCTTTGGGATCCGGGGCGCTGGCAAGCACTACCTATCCCATCAACAGAGAGCTGACAAAAGAATTGCTTCATTTTGAAAAAATCACGCGAAACAGTATGGATGGTGTATCGGATCGGGATTTTGTATTGGAATTGTCTTCTGATCTGGCCATTATCATGATGCATTTAAGCCGTTTTTCGGAAGAAATGATCCTTTGGGTCAGCGCGGAATTTCGGTTTATTGAATTGGATGACGCTTACGCCACAGGTTCTTCCATTATGCCGCAGAAAAAGAATCCGGATATTGCGGAATTGGTCAGAGGAAAAACCGGTCGGGTCTATGGCGATCTAATCACGCTGCTTACGGTTATGAAAGGACTTCCTCTTGCATATAATAAGGATATGCAGGAGGATAAAGAAGCGATATTCGATGCGATCGATACGGTAAAACTGTGTTTGAACGTATTTATACCGATGTTAAAGACGCTGACTGTCAATCAAGAAAATATGAGAAAGGCATGCCAAACAGGGTTTATCAACGCAACGGACTGCGCGGACTATTTGGTAAAAAAAGGAGTGCCTTTCCGAGATGCGTATAAAGTAACGGGAACCTTGATCTCATATTGCATCAAACAGCATAAAATTTTAGAGACCCTTTCTTTGGAAGAATTTCAAAAGGTCCATCCGCTTTTTAAAGAGGACGTATATGATGCCATTGATATAGAAACTTGTCTAAACGGCAGAAAGGTGTTCGGCGGCCCTTCCTATGTTTCCGTAGAAAAGCAGATAGAGTCACTGGAATCCTTTATCGAAGAAATGGAAAACAAGAAATCATTCTAATCAAAAAACAAACAACCCTCCTCAACAATGCTATCCGGATGAAGGAGGGTTTTTTTATGCTTTTTCGATCAAAAAAAATAGGGAAAAGGAGTTTCTGTTTGGTGCTCAGTTTTTTGCTTTTGCTTTCTTTTTCACCCAAGATCCATGGGGCGGAGGAAATGGAACTTACGGCGCGGTCCGCTATTTTGGTGGATGAAGCGACGGGAGAGGTGCTTTATGAAAAAAATCCGGATGAAAAACTGGAACCGGCCAGTGTGACAAAGATCATGACACTTCTTTTAACCATGGAGGCCATTGAAAACGGAAAACTGACTTACGACACTATGGTCACTTGTACGGAAAACGCGAAAACGATGGGAGGAACTACCATGTTTTTGGATAACGGAGAGCAGATTTCGGTAGAGAATTTGATCCGCGGATTGATGGTGGCTTCCGCCAATGATGCCTGTGTCGCTTTGGCGGAACACATCAGCGGTTCTGTAGAAGGCTTTGTCAGCCAAATGAATGAACGGGCAAAAGAGCTGGGAATGGAGAATACACACTTTGTCAATCCTCATGGATTACCGGCAGAGGGACATGTTACAACAGCCAGAGATATTGCGGTCATGTCAAGAGAACTTTTAAAATATCAGGATCAGATATTGCCTTTGTCCAGCACCATATGGGAAGAATTTGTGCATGAAGACGGCAGGAAGACTTTATTATCCAACACAAACAAAAATCTGTTAACGACTTATCCCAGTGCGGACGGACTGAAGACCGGATATACGGACAACGCCAAATACTGTTTATCCGGTACCGCAAAAAAAGATGATCTGAGGCTGATCGCGGTGGTTTTGTGCGCACCGGAAAAGGCAGGAAGGCTGAAAGACGTGATTTCCTTATTCAATTACGGATTTGCGAATTTTGCT
>JAEEYS010000203.1 GCA_016288255.1 Bacillota bacterium | reverse complement strand
CCTACGCCCATGAGCGCGCGGATAGGCGGCAAAAGGCTGTTGCCATCCATTTTGAATTCCAAAGGATCGGACTGATAAAGGTCTACTTTCTTAAAATCGAACCCCCGCGCTATCATTTCCAGCGCGACTTCCAAAACCGATACCAAATTCTTTTCTTTTGCTGTCTTTAACTTATCCTTCTTGTTGATGCTCTTGATGGTCTCTTCTATATATTCTTTCCCTTTTACCACGATATCCGCGTCAAAATCATTGGCTCTGGTGGTAAAATAAGTGCAGTAAAACGCCAAAGGATAGTGCACTTTGAAATACGCGATCCGAAAAGACATCACCACATAAGCCACCGCATGGGCTTTGGGGAACATATATTTTATCTTTTTACAAGAATCGATATACCACTGGGGCACATCATGCTCTTTCATGACAGCCACTTCTTCATCTGTCAATCCTTTTCCTTTTCTGACATGTTCCATGATCTCAAACGAAGTTTTCGGTTCTACTCCTTTTTCGTTCAAGTAGTTCATGATATCGTCTCTGGCCGCAATGACATCGCCCAGTTTTGCCTTGCCTTCCCGAATCAGCTCCTGGGCGTTGCCGAGCCAAACATCCGTGCCGTGAGACAGCCCGCAGATACGGATTAACTCTTCAAAAGTAGTGGGCTTGGTATCCATGAGCATCTGCATGGTAAATCCCGTGCCGAATTCCGGAATCGCCAAGGTCCCCGTACTGATCTTATAATTCGGATCCGTGAATTTTAACGGCTCCGGCGAAGAAAAGATACGCATGGTCTCTTCATCGCTTAAAGGGATCTCTGTAGGACTGATTCCCGTAAGGCGCTCCAGCATTTTTAAGATCGTAGGATTATCATGGCCCAGAATATCCAGTTTTAACAGGTTGTCGTGGATGGAATGATAATCAAAATGGGTCGTGATGATATCCGAGTCCCGATCGTCTGCCGGATGCTGTATCGGCGTAAAATCCAAAATATCCAAATCGGAAGGCACTACCATGACACCGCCCGGATGCTGGCCCGTCGTCCGTTTGATACCGGTGCAGCCTTGAGTCAATCGATCCACTTCCGCGCTGGATACCACCTCTCCCGCTTGTTCCAAATACTTTCTGACAAAGCCGTATGCGGTCTTGTCCGCCACCGTAGCGATGGTCCCCGCGCGAAAGACTTTGCCTTTTCCCAATAATTCTTCCGCGGTCTTATGCGCCACTGCCTGATACTGACCGGAAAAATTAAGGTCGATATCCGGCACCTTATTCCCTTTAAAGCCCATAAATACCTCAAAAGGAATATTGAATCCGTCTTTATGCAATTTTTCTCCGCAAACAGGGCAGATCTTATCCGGCAGATCCGGCCCCGTTTTGTATCGTTCATCGTCAATGAACTCGCTGTATTTGCAACGAGGGCAGAGATAATGGGGCAAAAGCGGGTTCACTTCCGTGATATCCGTCATGGTCGCCACCAAAGAAGACCCCACTGACCCTCTGGACCCTACCAAATAGCCGTCGTCCAAAGACCGTTTTACCAATTTATGAGAAATATAATATACTACGGAAAATCCATTGTCTATAATGGCGTGCAGCTCTTTTTCAAGCCGTTTTTCCACGATTTCCGGCAAAGGATCCCCGTATTTTTTCTTTGCGTTTTCATAAGCCATCCGCTTGATCTCGCTGGGCGCTTCTTCGATATTGGGCGCATACAGCTCCTGCTTGATGGGCGTGACCTCTTCTATGGCGTCATTTAACTTATGAGGATTTTGGATCACGACCTCATACCGTGTTTTTTCATCCAAATAGGAAAATTCCGCCAGCATTTCTTCCGTATTGCGATAGTACAGCTCCGCTTGTTCTTCCGCATCGTCAAAGCCTTGCCCCGTCAACAAGATCTTGCGGTATTCACCGTCTTCTTTATCCACAAAATGCACATCGCAGGTGGCGATAACGGGTTTGTCCAGCTTTTTGCCCAAAGCGATGATCTTTTGATTCAATGCGATCAAATCATCCTCGTCTTTTACCATTCCTTCCCGAATCAAAAATCGGTTGTTGGTCAAGGGCTGGATCTCCAAAAAGTCATACAAAGATAAAATCTTATCGATCTCTTTTTCGGATGATCCCCGCAAGAGCGCCTGATACAATTCTCCCGATTCACAGGCAGTCCCGACCAGCAGTCCTTCTTTATACTGCTTTAAGAGACTTTTCGGCACTCTGGGCTTTCTGTAAAAATGTTTGAGGTGAGAATCCGATACCAACCGATATAGATTTTTCAGTCCCTTTTGATTCTGCACCAAAATAATAGCGTGATAAGGATGTATTTTATCCGCGCTTCCTTTTTCTCCCGCCAAACGGTTTAGATCCTCTAATCTCGTGATCCCCTGCATTTCACAGGTCTCAAACATTTTATAAAGCAGTTTTACCGTAGCGGCGCAGTCATTGATAGCTCTGTGATATCCATTGAGCTCAATGCCGTATTTTTTGCAAAGGGCATCCAGTTTATGGCTTTTAAAATCCGGCGACAAACAGCGGGATAAGGTCAGCGTATCCAAAAGAGGATTGTCAAAAGCGATCCCTACCCTTTCCAGATGATTCCGCAAAAAACCAAAGTCAAAAGAAGCATTATGCGCTACCATAACGCTGTCACCCATAAAATCTTTGATCCTACTTGCCACTTCTTCAAAAGCGGGGCTGTCTTCCACCATTTCGTTATTGATCTTCGTGAGCTCCGTGATCTTATAAGGGATCGGCTCTTTCGGCTTTATAAACGTGGACAGCTGATCCAGTATCTGTCCGTTTTTGACTTTGATCCCAGCAAATTCAATGATCTCGTTTTTGACCGGCGACAAGCCCGTTGTTTCGATATCGACTACCACAAATTCAACGTCTTTGATCTCTCCCTCTGTAGGCCGGAGAACAATGGGTATCCCGTCATCGATCAGGTAGGCCTCCATGCCGTAGATGACTTTGATCCCATATTTTTTACCCAAGCTATATACTTCCGGGTAGGACTGCACCACGCCATGATCGGTAATGGCGATCGCTTCATGTCCCATATCGTGCGCCCGTTCCATGATCTTATCGACTTTTGCCACGGAATCCATGGTGCTGTACTGCGTATGACAGTGAAACTCGATCCTTTTTTCTTCTGCCAAGTCTTCCCGTTTTGCCATGGCATGCTCCATGATCGAATTGATATAAACTACATTTTCTCCGCTGTATTTATCAAATTTATAATCGCCTTTTATCTTGATAGAGGAGCCTTCTTTGATCTTCTTATCCAGTTCCGCCGCTTCTTCTTTGGAAACAAAAGCTTTTGCCGTAACTGACCCGGAATAGTCCGTCAAATTGATATTCAGCGTAGAGCGTCCGTTTTTGAATTCTCTGACATCTTTGGACATCACGACGCCGCCCAGTTTTACCCCGTTTGACTCCTCTGCCAGCTCTTTCATAGGCAAAAGATCGCCGGAAAAAGGATTCCCGTAAATTTTGGAGCCTTCCCGTTTTTTCTTTGCCATATTTTTT
>JAEEYS010000202.1 GCA_016288255.1 Bacillota bacterium | reverse complement strand
TCTGAGGATGAGAAGGCGTTTTGCGGATGAAGTATAAGTCAGGAAACCTGCTGTATCGGATCAATTCCATTTTGGGCGGGAGATGGAAGAAGAAATCAAAAGGTTCCTCTATGTCCCGATAGAGGTTTTTTTATTCTTTGAGGAAAAGGAGAGGAGTAGAATGAGATGCGTAAAAAAAGGATTGGCGGTGCTGCTTATTTGCATGCTGATCCTGCTTCAGGGCATGACTGTTTTTGCGGCAATGGAAAAAAGCGCAAGCGACGCTCTTTTCAATACCAGGGATTATTTATTGAAAACAGTCAAAAATCCGCAGGTGGATTTCATTGGCGGAGAATGGGCCGTGATGGCATTGGCAAGGCTCGATATGACAGATAACAATATCCCTAAGGGATATTTTGACACATATTATCAAAATTTGGTAAAGACGGTGCAGGACAAAAAAGGGATTTTGGAAGAAAGAAAATATACGACCTATTCCCGTGTTGTTCTGGCATTGACTGCCATAGGGAAAGACCCGACAAATGTAGGGGGATATAATCTATTAGAAAAGCTGGGCGATTATGATAAAGTGATATGGCAAGGGATCAACGGCTCCATTTTTGCTCTTTTGGCATTGGACAGCGGCAAATATGATGTGCCGACCGCTAAAGGTGCGACAACGCAGGCGACCAGACAGATGTATGTAGATGATATTTTATCAAAACAGCTTTCAGACGGCGGTTTTGCTTTATCGGGCACCAAAGCGGATCCGGATATTACGGGAATGGCGCTGCAGGCTTTGGCAAAGTATCAGAATCAGAAAAAAGTAAAGGACGCGACAGAAAAAGCCCTGAACTGCATTTCTAAAATCTGGAAAGAAGAGGGCACTTTTGCGACGGTAGGCACACCTACTTCCGAAAGCGTTTCACAGGTTTTGATGGGGCTTATGGAACTTAGAATCGATCTGAAAGAGGCTCGATTTGTAAGAAGCGACGGAAGAACGATTCTGGATGCTTTGCTGGATTATTATATCAAAGACAACGGCTTTAAGCATACCGACGACGCAGCAAGCGGAAACGCGATGGCAACAGAGCAGGCCTTTTATGCTTTGGTCAATTACGCTCGTTATCAAGAGGGAAAAACGACGTTTTATGATATGTCAGACGTGGCAAAAACCGGGGACGATACGCCGGGAGAGAATACTACGGGTCTTCCGGGAAAACATAAAGATGTTTCTGTGATGCCGATAAAATATGTTGGCAAGACTTTTGACGATATCAAAGGGCATAAGAACCGGGCCGCAATTGAAGCTTTGGCGGAAAGAGGTATTATCAACGGAATGACGGAAAGGACTTTCCAGCCGGATAAAACCATGACAAGAGCGGAATTTGCGACGATCATTACCAGAGGGCTGGGATTCACGCCCAATTATAAAGGGATTTTTAAGGATATCGAAAAGAATAAATGGTATGCTTCTTATATTGATACGGCTTACGCTTATGGGATCGTAAAAGGGCTTTCCGCAACGGTTTTCGCGCCGGAAAACACCATTACCAGAGAAGAAGCTTTGGTGATGATCGCCAGAGCGGCAAAGCTGTGCGGTATGAATACGGATCTGACGGCGCAGGAAGTAAAAGATATGCTGGCGCAGTTTGAGGATTATAGGACCTGCTCTTCCTGGGCGCAGGATTCCATTGCTTTTTGCTATAAAGAAAATATTTTGTCTCAGGACGAGATCCAAATCCAGCCGAAAGTGAAGATCAAACGGTGTGAGATCGCTGAAATTTTGTATCAGATGTTATCCAGAGCAAAATTAGTCAAATAAGAAAACAGATATAGGATGTGGGAGTATGAAACAGCATAAAAATAAAATCATTGCCGCTGTGGTCATTGTAGCGGTTTTGGCGGTGGCTTTTTTCTGGGGCGGTAATTTCAACAAAAACGCATCGTCCAGTACTTTGGAAGAAACAGCCAAAGGGGCAGGTGTGGTCTTTAGTCAAATAGCGGGGCAGACAGGGCCTGATGATACCCAAACTTTGTCGGAAGAAGAAATAGAAAAGCAGAAGGACGAAGCGGGAGAAACCGCCGAAGAAACAAAAGAAGAAGAACAAAAAGAAGCGGAAAAGAAAGAAGAAGATTCCGCCAAAAAAACGGACAAAAAAGAAGAAAAGAAACAGGAGATCAATCCGAAAACCGGAAAAGACAAGTATAAGACGACACCGGTACCGGAAGGAAAGCCTGTTCCGGTGGAACCGCAGGAGCAGGATGTGACCGGCACAAAATTGACCTGCACACTTTCTGTTACCTGTAATACGATATTAAATAATATGGATTATTTAAATCCAGAAAAGAAAGAGCTGGTGCCGGAGGACGGAATCATTTTCCCTGCGCAGAAAGTGACTTTTTATGAGGGAGAATCTGTCTTTAATGTGCTGCAGAGAGAAATGAAAAAAAATAAGATCCACATGGAATTTGTCAATACACCGGTCTATAACTCCGCTTATATTGAAGGGATCCATAATTTATATGAATTTGACTGCGGAGAGCTTTCCGGATGGATGTATAAAGTGAACGGCTGGTTCCCCAATTACGGGTGCAGCCGTTATCAGCTGCAGGATGGAGACAAGGTGGAATGGGTCTATACCTGCGATCTAGGCCGAGATGTCGGCAACTATGAGGGTGGTTCGCAAAAGTGAGAGATGAATTTTCTTCCTGTCATCCTGTGATTCTATTTACGTATTTTGTATTGGTGCTTTTGTTTTCCATGTTTTTTATGCACCCTGTTTGCTTGGGCATTTCCTATTGTTCTGCCTTTTTTTACTCTGTTTATCTAAACAGGGGGAAAGCATGGAAATTCAATCTCCTTTATATGCTGCCGGTTTTATTGATCACTGCGCTCATTAACCCGGCTTTTCATCATGAAGGCGCTACCATATTGGTTTATCTGCGTTCGGGGAATCCTTTGACGCTGGAGTCCATTGTATACGGCGCCGCTGCGGCGGTGATGCTGGTATCCATCATTACGTGGTTTTCTTGCTATAACAAGGTGATGACTTCCGATAAATTTATTTATTTATTTGGACGAGTCATTCCTGCTTTGTCTTTGATCTTTTCCATGGTGCTGCGGTTCGTGCCGAAATTCAAAGCGCAGATGCAGACGGTATCCAATGCTCAAAAATGTATCGGCAGAGATGTTTCCAACGGCAATATGTTAGAGAGGGCAAAGCATGGGGTCAGGATCATGTCCATCATGATCACTTGGGCGCTGGAAAATGCCATTGAAACAGCGGATTCCATGAAAAGCAGGGGATACGGATTAAAGGGAAGGACCGCTTTTTCTATTTTTCGATTTGATCATCGGGATAAAATGCTGTTGACGGCATTAGCCTTATACGGTCTGTATGTTCTTGTGGGAGCTTACCGCGGCTTTTTCTCTTATCGGTATTATCCTACGCTAAAAGGGGTTCAGATCGGTCCTTACAGCATCAGTATTTTTATCGTTTACGCATGTATGTGCCTATTGCCTATGGCGTTGAATCTTTGGGAGGATAGGAAATGGAAACGTTTACAATCGAAAAATTAAATTTTGCCTATCCGAACCGATCGGAATGGGCGCTTTATGATCTGTCCTTTTCTATTCAGGAAGGACAGTTTGTTGCGCTATGCGGCAAGTCCGGCTCAGGCAAATCTACTTTGCTGCGGCAGTTGAAAACGGTATTATCTCCTCATGGAAAACGAGAAGGAAAGATCTTCTTTGAGGGAGAATTATTGGAAACGATCGACCAGAGGATACAAGCGCAGAAAATCGGCTATGTACTGCAGTCGCCGGAAAATCAGATCGTAACGGATAAAGTGTGGCATGAGCTGGCTTTCGGGTTGGAAAGCTTGGGCTATGAAACACCGACCATCCGGCGAAAAGTAGCGGAAATGGCCAGTTTTTTCGGGATACAGAACTGGTTCCATAAGAGCGTGACGGAGCTTTCCGGCGGGCAGAAGCAGCTTTTGAATCTGGCTTCTATCATGGCGATGGAACCCAGTGTGTTGATTTTGGATGAACCCACCAGCCAGCTGGATCCTATTGCCGCTTCGGACTTTTTGGCCACGATCGGAAAGATCAATCGGGAATTGGGCACAACGATCATCATCAGCGAACATCGTCTGGAAGAAGTACTGCCTTTTGCGGATCGTCTTTTGGTGATGGAAAACGGGAAGATCATAGCGGATGACGCACCGAAAACAGTGGGAGAAAAATTAAAAGCGGAAGGCCATGAAATGTTTTTGGCTATGCCGGCGCCTATGCGGATCTATGCCGCCATAGAAAATACGCTTTCGTGTCCCATTACGATCAGAGAAGGCCGCTACTGGCTGGACCGCTATGTAAAAGAACATCCCATAGTACAAGAACCTTCTCTTATTGAAAAAGAAGGACAAAAAGAAGAAAAACCCATTATAGAAGGAAAAGATCTTTGGTTTAAGTATGAAAAAGAAGGGGAAGACATTGTAAAAGGTCTTTCTTTGAAGATCTATCCCGGTGAGCTCTATACGATCGTAGGAGGAAATGGCACCGGCAAAACGACGACCTTGTCTTTGCTGTCCGGTATCTATAAACCGTATCGAGGCAAGATCTTAATAGACGGTGTGCCTTTGGAAAAAATAGCGGACAAAGACAAATTTGAAGGATTGTTCGGTATTTTACCTCAAAATCCGCAGTCGCTTTTTGTAAAAAAGACAGTGGAACTGGATCTATATGAAATGTTCCAAGGCCGAAAGATCCCGAAAGAAGAGCAGGAGGAAAAGATCAGGGAAGTGGTCTCTCTGTGTGAAATCGGGGATTTGCTGTCTTTTCATCCTTATGATCTATCCGGCGGAGAGCAACAGCGGGCGGCGCTGGCAAAGGTTCTTTTGCTGGAACCGGCTATTTTGATCTTGGATGAGCCGACAAAGGGATTGGACGGTTATTTCAAGAAAAAATTCGCCGCGATCTTAAGAAAACTGCAAAACATGGGCACGACCATCATCATGGTATCTCATGATGTTGAATTTTCCGCCCGGTATGCGGATCGCTGCGCCATGTTTTTTGATGGGAGCATCGTATCGGAAGGAGAACCGAAATCTTTCTTTTCCGGCAACAGTTTTTATACGACCCAGGCCAATCGAATGGCAAGGCATCTTTTGCCAAAGGCAGTCACAGCGGAAGATGTGATCTTAGCTTTGGGCGGAAAGGTGGATAAAACCGAGGATATTTTACTGGAAGAGAAAGACAATCAAATAAAAAAAAACGCAGCTAGGATACAAACAAAAATAAAGGTTTCCGAACCGTCCAAAGAAGTGGTGGAAAAAGAAAACAGAAAATTGTCCAAAAGGACGCTTACAGCAATGTTTATGATCCTTTTGCTGATCCCGCTGACGATTTGGTTCGGGATCTACTATTTGGCTGACAGAAAGTATTATTTTATCAGTCTTTTGATGATTTTGGAGATCATGTTGCCCTTTGTAATGATTTTTGAAGACAGGAAGCCTCAGGCAAGAGAGCTTTTGGTCATTGCGGTGCTTTGCGCTTTGGGCGTGGCAGGGCGGATTGCCTTTTTCTGGCTGCCCCAGTTCAAGCCGGTTGCGGCGATCGTGATCATTGCGGGGGTTTGTTTTGGCGGAGAGACCGGTTTTTTGGTAGGCGCGGTAACCGGGTTTGTATCCAACTTTTACTTTGGACAAAGCCCCAATACACCCTGGCAGATGTTCGCGTTTGGGATCGTTGGATTCTTGGCGGGGGTCTTGTATAAAAAGGGACTTATCAAAAGAAACAAAATCTCTCTTTGCGTTTTTGGCGCGCTTGCAGTCTTTTTCATATACGGCGGTATCATGAATCCGGCTTCTGTTTTGACAAGGCCGATCGCGCCCACTTGGGAAATGTTCGCTCTTGCCTATGTCATGGGGATCCCTTTTGATCTGATCCATGCGGTGGCTACGGCGATTTTCTTATACTTTATTACCAATCCTATGATAGAAAAATTGGATAGGATCAAAGAGAAATACGGTTTGATCGAACCATGATAAAAAGAATTCTTTGAAAAAAGGATTCTTTTTTTGATGAAAAGGGAAGCGAAAAATCACTTTTAAAACAGAAAAAAAGAAACGGGAGCAGAGATCGAAGAAGGTATTTGATTTTATTGCAAAATTAAGATATGATGGGTATATCATGAGTGAAAACGGCTGATCTTAGAATATTTTAAAGATAAGGTTGAGAAGTGTCATTTTCTGTAGTAAAATAGTTAAAGTTATAAAAATACATATTAGAGTAGGGGTCTTAGAATGAATATTGTCATTGTTGGCGGAGGTAAAATGGGGTTTTCCCTGTCCAGACAGCTTTCGGCAGAAGGACATGATATTGTCATTATTGACAACAATCAAATGGTACTGCAGCGTTCCATCAATACGCAGGACGTTACCTGTGTATATGGAAACGGTATTTCCAGTACCGTGCAGATCGAAGCAGGGGTGCCTTACGCAGATCTTCTGCTTGCTGTAACTTCCAGCGATGAAATCAATATCATCTGCTGTTTGGTAGCAAAAAGGCTGGGTGCCAAAAATACCATCGCAAGGGTAAGAGATCCGGAATATACGCAGGATCTGATCTTTTTGAGAGATGAACTGGGACTGAGTATGTCTATCAATCCGGAAATGGCTGCCGCCAGAGAGATCAACCGTATCCTGTATTTTCCTTCCGCGCTGAAAGCGGATGTTTTTGCAAAGGGAAGAGTGGAAATGGTAGAGATCAAGATCAAAGAAAACAGTCCTTTGGTCGGCCTTTCTTTGAGCAGTTTGCGGTCAAGGCTAAAGGTGGGGGTCTTGGTATGCGCGATACAGCGGGGAAAAGAAGTGATCATTCCGCGTGGGGATTTTGTTCTGGAAGCAGACGACAAAATCAGCGTGACCGGTTCTTCAAAAGAAGTATCTTCCTTTTTTAAAGTCTTGGGGATGGATACGGAAAAGATCAGAAATGTCATGGTCGTAGGCGGCGGCAGGATCAGTTATTATTTGGCAAAACAGCTTTTGGAAATGGGGATCCAGGTCAAGATCATTGAAATGAATGAAGAAAAATGCAAAAATTTGGCGGAACTGCTGCCGAAAGCATTGGTGATCCATGGAGACGGGTCGGATCAGGAAACTTTGGAAGAAGAAAACATTGAAAAAATGGACGCTCTTGTAACTTTAACGGGCTTAGATGAAGAAAATGTCGTGATCTCCATGTTCGGTGTTTCCAAAAAGATTCCGAAAGTCATTACGAAGATCAATCATATTTCTTTTGGCGAGATCCTGGAAAAAGCAGGGATCGACTGCGTGATCACACCGCATTTGATATCCACCAATCAGATCGCTCTTTATGTCAGAGCAATGCAAAACACCTTGGGCAGCAATATCCAATCTATGACAAAAATCGTAAACAACCAGGTGGAAGCGTTGGAATTTCGCGCCAGAGAAAATTTTGAAGGCAGAAATGTGCTGTTAAAAGACTTAAAGATCAAAAAGAATATACTGGTTGCCTGCATTATCCGCGGAGGAAAGATATTCTTCCCAAATGGGAACGATTGTATTAAAGCAAATGATAATGTTATTGTGGTAACAACGCTGACCGGATTGGAAGAGTTGAATGATATTATAGATTAAGAGGGTGAATTTGGTTGAATTACAGACTGATTATCAATACCTTAGGGTATGTTTTGGGTTTGGAAGCAGCATGCATGATGCTACCGCTTTTTACCGCGCTGTTATACAAAGAAAGTTCAGCCCTTCCTATTTTGATCACGATATTCATTCTGGCAATTGTAGCGCTTTTGTTTATCCGTATCAAAAAAAGAAATAACAATATGTATGCCAAGGAAGGATTTGTTATCGTAACTTTTGCCTGGATCTTGGTATCTTTTTTTGGAGCGATTCCGTTTTATATTAGCGGAGCGGTTCCTTCTTTTATCGATTGTTTCTTTGAGACGGTATCCGGTTTTACGACTACGGGAGCCAGTATCTTAAATGACATAGAAGCTATGCCGAAGGCACTTTTGCTTTGGAGAAGTTTTACCCATTGGATCGGCGGCATGGGGGTTTTGGTGCTGATGATGGCGCTTTTGCCTCTAAACAATGAGCGGTCTATGCACGTGATGCGAGCCGAAGTACCGGGCCCTTCTGTGGGAAAACTGCTGCCAAAAGCAAGAAGCACCGCAAAGATGCTATATACCATTTATCTCTTTTTATCCATCATTGAAGTGCTTTTTTTGCTCCTTGGGAAAATGCCCTTTTTTGATGCTTTGGTCACTACTTTCGGTACAGCGGGCACCGGGGGCTTTTCTTGTAAAAGCTTGAGCATAGCCGCCTATAACAGCGCTTATATAGACGGCGTGGTCACTGTATTTATGCTGCTATTTGGGGTCAATTTCAATTTATACTTTTTCTTGGTCATACGAGAAGTGAAAAATGCTTTCAAAAGTGAAGAATTGATTTGTTATTTCAGTATTTTTGCCGTTTCCACCATCCTGGTCACTTTGAATATTTTACCGATGGTGCGCTCTATGGGAACTGCTTTTCGGCAAGCCTCTTTCCAAGTCAGCTCAATCATGACGACGACCGGCTTTGCTACGGCGGATTTTAATCTTTGGCCTACTTTATCCAAAGTAACGCTGTTTTTATTGATGATAGTGGGCGCCAGCGGCGGTTCTACCGGCGGGGGTTTAAAAGTATCCCGCGTCATGATCGTTGTAAAATCCGTTTGGCGGGATATTTTTAAAATGATCCATCCCAGATCGGTGAAATTGGTGCACATGGACGGGAAAAAGGTGGAGGAAGAAACGGTAAAACACGCGAATGGGACTTTTATCATCTATATTTTTGTGATCTTTATCATGACTTTCTTGATCTCTTTTGACGGATTTGACTTTGAAACGACGCTCAGCGCGGTAACGGCTTGTATCGGCAATATCGGCCCGGGATTCGGTATGGTAGGGCCTATGGGAAATTTTGCCGCTTTTTCTTGGTTTTCCAAATGCCTTTTGTCTTTTACCATGCTGTTTGGCAGACTGGAAATCTTCCCGCTGATCATCGCTTTATCGCCTTCGATCTATAGGAAAAAATAATAAGGGCAAAAGCAAGCTGAAAAGGAAAAATAACATGATGACAGAAAAAAACCACCTTTTGAGAAATCAAAAAGGTGGTTTTTGTTGTATTGTCCTATCTATTTCAGACGCGGTTATTTTTTCTTTACGGGGATATAGATTTCCGCTGTAGCATCAGGGCTGTCGCAGTCTCCGTTTTCGCTGGAATAGCATTCGAAAGCGCATCCGTTTTGATCGTAAACATAGTCTGCCGTTTCAAACCAGGTCAGGAAAATATCTCTCCAAGTCTGTTTGATGACTTCGGAAAATCCTTTAGGGTCTTTTCCCAGATCATGAGGCGGTGTGGAAAAAACAGCATAGCATGCTTTCGGGATATCAACCACTTTTAAGCCTTCGGGAACAGTTTCGCCTTCTTTTGCTTCTACGCCTAAGAAATAGAAGAAATCTCCCATAGTGCCGATATCATGCAGCCAAACACCGATCTGATCTTTGTCGCCGGCAAAAGCGGCATAGTCTTCCGCACTTACTTTAGCATAATCTTCTTTTGTGCTGTTGACCCAATATGCAGCGTCTTCTTTGATGTCTACCCGGCTGTCATCTTCAGGATGAAGTGTGTAGCCTGCAGCGGAAAAAGCGTCTTTTTCAACAAATTTTACAAATTTACAACTCATATTTTTTCCTCCTTTGAGATGGGGCAGTGCACCTTGCTTTGCATATTCTTTTGGCGTGACCCCAAATTCTTTTTTAAATGCTTTGTGAAAGCCGGAAGGTGTCTCAAAACCGTATTCATAGGCGATCTCGGTTACGGATTGATTTTGATGGAGCGCTTGACTTGCCTTTTCCATTCTTCTTTTTCGGATATATTCTCCCACAGGGATATTTTGGCATATTTTGAATACATGACAAAAATGATAAAAGGAATAGCCGAAATAAGACGCTAAAAACTGCGGAGTCAGATCCTCATCCGTCAAATGAGATTCAATATACTCGATGCAGGAATCCATCAATTCTCGATAACTCATATCCTTCCTCCTTTCTCTTTTAGTATAAGCAACAGAAGAAAAAAATTCTTTTCCATTCTTGCGAATTTTTTGTTTTTAAAAGGAAAAGTCGATTTTATGGTCAAAACATTATAATGCTTTTTGATCCGAAAAGTCAAGGCGGTCAAAAAAAGCATAAAAAACAGCCTTGTTATAGGCTGTAAAATACGATCTATTTTTGAGCAACAAAAAAACCGCCTTGTCGGCGGCTAGATGATTTTATCTGGGAATAAATTTCCCCTCTTTAATCATTTTTTCCTCATATTCTAACTTCTCATAATATTTCTTTTTTATATCTTCTGGAGTATCATATCTCAAAACTGATTCAAGCGTTTCTTCGTCTATATCAAGATAATCTACCCAAGGTGCCTGTTCTTTTGTTTTCACTGTTTTGCCCCCCTTGTAATAATTCCGAACTGTCCGTTTGCAAGCTGGTATATAGCAGCATTCATTGCATTTACC
>JAEEYS010000201.1 GCA_016288255.1 Bacillota bacterium | reverse complement strand
TGATGGCCATGATCAAGGATCATGTCAAAAAAAGTTATAAGATCGTTCCCTTTATCCTTGGTATTTTGGCAGTGATCGGGCTGTCTGTGACGGCAGGACTGCTGGGATTTGGGATCGCTTTGGGAGTAACAGCGGCAGTCGTTGTTTTGGGATGTTACCTTTACCGGCATTTTAAAGGGATCAACGGGGATATGGCAGGTTATCTGATCGTGGTATCGGAGTGTATCGGGCTGCTTCTTTTTGGATTATTGGGATAAAAGGAGAAAAGGATGATATTTGTATTTGGCGGCGCCTATCAGGGAAAACTGAATTGGTGCAGGAAAAATTATAAAATAAGGGAAGAAGATATTTTCTTTTGTCAAAAAGAAAAGCAGGCAGAGCTTGATCTGGGAAAAAAAGTGATCTCCGGGATCCATTTTTATATCTACAGCTTGCTGCTGAAAGGGAAAGACCCGGAAAAAGAAATGGAAGAACTCTTGCCTTGCTTAAAAGATAAAATCGTTATCGGAGACGATATCTCATCCGGCATCGTGCCTATGGATCAAATGGACAGAGCTTGGCGGGATCATACGGGAAAAGTCATGCAGTTGCTTGCAAAAGAGGCAGACAGTGTGATCCGGGTATTTTGTGGGATCGGCGAGGTGATCAAATGATCGTTGTGATGATCCGCCATGGACTGACGGAAGCCAATTTAAGGTATCTTTTTTATGGGATGGCAGACGTGCTCTTGCATGACAGCGGAAAAGAAGAGATTCTAAAACTGAAGGAAGAAGGCATCTATCCGAAAGTGGATTTCTGCTATGTAACGGGATTGACCAGAACAAGGGAAACGGCGGAATTGATCTATGGAAAAGAAATGCCTGTGGACAGAGTAGAGGGATTCAATGAGCTCAATTTCGGAAAATATGAAATGAAGCACTATGATGAAGTAAAAGACGATCCTGAGTTTCAGGCTTTTTTGGAAGAGAAGAGCGAAGATGTTGTTTTGCCGGGTGGAGAAAGCAGAAATATGTTTCGAAAACGCAATATCGAGGCGTTTCAGAATTTATGCTTGAAAGAATTAAAAGAAGGAAAACATCAAAAGATCGCCATTATCTGTCACAATGGCACCATTTGCGGTGTGATGGAGTATTATTTTGGAGGACAATTTTTTGATTGGTCGGTAAAAAACGGAAGAGGGATTCAACTGGAAGTCTTATCGGAAGACGGCAAAACATTGAAGATCAAAGATTTGGGAAAAATATAAAATGCTGCTTTTTATGAAAAGCAGCATTTTTTATATTAAAAACAGATTCAGTCTTTGTTTGCCTCTAAAGCGAGGGCTTTTACCGATTCTAAGGCAAAAGCGTCTTCTTTGGCGGGAAGCGTGTCTGTGGAAAGACTGTATGCGGTACCGACCAGTTCCGCGTGTAGCATGGAAAAAATCAGTTTTGCCGTTTCTTCCGCATGATGAACGGAAGAGGAACTGCCGCCGCCGGTCAACAAAAGAAAGCCTTTTTTCTTTTTTCCTTGATACAAGGAAGAGGTAGCTCTTCTCTGATAAAAATATTGAAAACGGCTGCAAAAATTCAAAAGCGCTCCCGTCAATTCATCAAAATAAAGGGGAGAAGCGAGTACGATATTGTCTGCCTCGATCACGTCCCGGTAATAGAATTTCATTTCATCGGGGATCGCGCAGCCATCATGAGTCTGACAATAACGGCAGTCCATGCAAGGCATCAGGTTGCTGTCATAGACGCGGATCAATTTATATTCTTCCGACAAATAAGAAATAAAATGGTCCAAAAGGTCCGCGGTATTTCCGTGATAGCGGGGGGACCCGTTTAGGATAAATGTTTTCATGACGATCACTTCCTGTCTGTTTTGGTAGTATCGGCAGATCCGTTCTGATAAAGAAAAGAGGGACCTTTTTTAAGTGTACTATACTTTTTTTGAGAGGGCAACAGACAAAGAAAAGATCTCCTAAAAAACAAAGCGCGATCTTCTTTTTTTACGGAATGTTTTTTAGTATAATGAAAGCAGGAACAAGAAAGAGGAGAAAAAATGAAACCAGAAAATAGAGAAGAAATCCAAAAGAGAGTAAAACGGTTTTGCGGGGACACGCTGAAACTGATCAAAATTTATTTTTTCTTATTTTTGGGCGCGGTATTGATCTATTCTCTGCTGACCAGGAGGATCAACCTTTTTGCCTATATGATCTTTTTGGCTGTATTTTTGTTTATGCTCTTGTTTGATTATAAAAAATGCATGGTCGTGATGAATGCTTATTTTGACCAAAAAAGGAATGCCGTGATAGAAGAAAAAATAGAAGTCACAGAGTGCGGCATAGACAAGGCCATGAATTATCAATATCGGTCAAAAGGGATACAGTATGTAGGGGATACCAAATATGTTTTGGTCGGTAAAAAGGTTGACGGCAGCAGTGTTCGTCTGCGGTTTGCCTATCAGAGCGAAATGCCTTTTGATACGGCATATTTTTCAAAAGGATACCAAAAGTATCAAGTACGATATTTGGAAAGGTCAAGGATCCTTTTGTCGATCCGTTTTGATCGGGAACAAAAAGAGGGTTCCGTCAAAATCGTAAAAGGATTAAAAGAGGTATTAAAAAATATCAATCAATACGCATAAAAAAATGTTAAACCAAAGGTTTAACATTTTTTTATGCGAAAAGTTTCATAATAGCAAGAAAGATCAAAATAAATCCGCTCAACCAGGACAGATCATGGCCTTCCCAGCGCCATATCGTTTTTCCCAAAAAAATGCCGAAAAGGACGGAAAATAAGCCTGCAGCAAAGGATAACAAAAGGATCTTTGCGTAACGGATCAGAGTGAGCCCGCCGGAAAGGCCGATCATGACGGAATCCAAAGACAAAGCGACGGCAAGATAAGCCGCTTCTTTGAAACTAAGCTCTTTGGAGCGGTCGCGATCCGCTTTTTTTTCATCCACATAAACGTCGATCATAAAATGAATGTCTGCGAATTTCAATTGAAAGGCGGAACGGTTTCTTTTTTTTAAAAAAGCTTTCAGGGAATTTTGAAAAAGGTTTGCGGCGCCCATCAAAAACAAAAGCAAGAAACTGAGAACAGAGGCCAGGTTCCCCGGAAGAAGTTTTCTGATGCCGCCCGCAAAGAGCAGAGAAACACCCAAAAAGCAGGAACCGATGAAAGAGATCAAAACAGCGGATGGAAAAGGGACTTTGATGCGATTTGCGCCATAAGACACACCGACACAAAAACTGTCTAAAGAGATCGCCGTGACAAGTAAAATAGAATGCAGCATAACTTCCTCCTTTTGTATTCTATTTATTATATTCTTTTTGCTTTGGGTGGTGACTTAAGCGACTTTTTTGTTATAATAAAAGAAGAAAATAAAGGTAAAACCTTGACTTTCTGAAGGAAAACCAGTAAGATAATGAGCTAACATATAAAAATGTAAATTCCTGTTTTCCGGAGAATGTATTCATTTTAAAAATTTTCAACTTTCAATAAAGGAGATAGAAAAATGGCGTATATTTTTGATGAACCATCCCGTACCTTCAGCGAATATTTATTGGTGCCCGGATATTCTTCTGCCCAATGTATTCCGCAAAATGTCAGTTTGAAAACACCCATAGTAAAATACAGAAAAGGGGAAGAACCCGAACTTTGTATGAACATTCCTATGGTATCGGCTGTTATGCAGTCTGTGTCTGATGCCAACATGGGGATCGCGCTTGCCACAGAAGGGGGACTTTCTTTTATTTATTGTTCGCAAACGATCGAGAGCCAAGTAGAAATGATCAAAAAAGTAAAACATTATAAAGCCGGTTTTGTGACCAGCGATTCCAACATCAAACCGGATCAAACTCTGTATGAATTGCTGGATCTGATCGAACAAAAAGGACATTCTACCGTTGCGGTAACAGACGACGGCACCTCTCACGGCAAACTTTTGGGGATCTTGACCAGCAGAGATTATCGTATAAGCAGAGTGGATTTGAACGATAAAGTATCTAAATATATGACGCCTTTTGAAAATTTGATCTATGCGGAAGAAGGCACTACGTTAAAAGA
>JAEEYS010000200.1 GCA_016288255.1 Bacillota bacterium | reverse complement strand
TCGTGAATGGGACAAAGTGATGCAGATCAAAAACAATTATGAAAAAGAAGTGTTCAACGGTGATGTGGGAACGGTCCTTGAGGTATCCAAAGAAGACGGAGTCGCGGTAGAATATACGGATGATATGGGCAAAAAGGTCGTATATTATGATATCAAGGAATTGGATGAATTGACCCTGTCCTACGCGATCTCCGTGCACAAATCACAAGGAAGCGAGTTTGAAGCGGTGGTGATTCCGCTATCCATGCAGCATTTTACCATGCTGCAGCGGAATTTGATTTATACCGCCTTGACCCGCGCCAAATCTTTGGTCATTTTGATCGGAGAAAAAAGAGCCCTGCAATATGCCGTTCAAAATCATCGGGCGGAAGAGCGGCTTTCGACACTGAAAGAACGGATCGAAGAATTTTTCTAAACAGCAAAGCATGTAAAAAGAGAGAAACATGCAGATGACATCTCATGCGGATAGCGGAGAAGACAAAATGAGGCAGACTACGGAAAAACAAAAGAAACAAAAAAACGGATACGAGTATCTCATGGATCTACTTTATCCCGAAAGGGCCTGCACTGTCTGCGATACGCCCTTAAAGGACAAGAGGCTCCTTTGCGATGTTTGTAAGGAAGAATATCAAATCAAAGAAGAGAACAGGTGCGATATTTGCGGAAGGCCTTTGCCGGAGGAGAAACGGGTTTGTGAGGATTGCAAGCGGGAAGGGAAGATCATCCAAAACACAGCGGTCTTTTTCTATAAAGGCGAAGTGAAGGCGGCGTTATATCGCTATAAATATGGGAAAAACAGATATTTGGGCAGACGGTTTGCCGAGATCATGGCAAAAGAAAAAGCCGAAGCCATCAAAGACGCGGATATTTTGATCCCGGTGCCGATCCATAGAAGAAGATTATACAAAAGGACTTTTAATCAGTCGGAGATCTTGGCAAAATATATCAGCAAAGAGACCGGTATCCCATTTTACTATGATGTGGCGGTCAGAGCGAAGTATACGGATTATTTGGCAAATCATACCAAGGAAGAGAGAAAAGAGATCCTAAAAGATTGTTTTTCCGTGAAAAAAGAGGAATTCGTTGCCGGCCGAAGAATACTACTGATAGATGATATTTATACCACCGGTTCCACCATGGAGGAATTGGGACGCTTGTTGTTAAAACAAGGCGCGGTATCGGTCAAAAGCATGACTGTCGCGGTGACAGAATATGATGATATGGAGTAAGAAAAGGAAAAGCGTGTATAAAACCGTAAAAAAACACAAAAAATACACAGAAAAAAGGTATATTTAATATATCCAAAGAAAGAAAATAAAAAAAGTTAGCAAAACAAAGGCTGGTATGCTATATTATTCTTAATATAGTTTATCTATATCAATGATCATTACGGTGGGAGGGACGACAACATGAAGATGATAGTCAGCGGAAAAAATTTTGAGGTGACAGAGGCTTTAAGGAATTATGCTCAAAATAAAATTGGCAAGTTAGACCGCCACTTTGACCACGAAGCGGAAGCAAAAGTAAAAATGTTTGTGGAACACGGTAAACATATTGTGGAAGCTACGGTTTATGTGGACAGCATGATCATTCGCGCTGTAGAAAAAAATGATGATATGTATGCAGCGGTGGACCTGGTATTGGAAAAATTAGAACGGCAGATTACGAAATATAAAACGAAACTGTATGCAAAGATCAAGCATAAAAATTTACAGACCAGCGTAGATTTTGAAGAAATAGAAGAAGAACCGGAAGTAAAACGGCCGAAACTGGTCAAAGTAAAGAAATTCAATTTTAAGCCCATGAATGTGGAAGAAGCCATTTTACAAATGGAACTGTTGGGTCACAATTTCTTTGTTTTTAAAGAAGAAGAAACGATGGAGACCTGTGTGGTCTACAAACGAAATGACGGGCAATACGGGTTGATCGAAGAAGAGTTAGATTGATCTTATCAGGAAAACAAACGAATAAAAAAGACAGCTTGGCTGTCTTTTTTATTCGTTTTATGAAAGAAACGGCGTTGAAGCAAACTGTGACGGAAAGGGACCGTTCCGATTCTTGCAGTTCCTACTGTTACGTGCTACAATGCAAGGTAGATAGAAAAACGAGGTGGAAATATGTTTAAAAATATACTGAATGCGTTTATCAATACCAATGAAAAAGAAGTAAAGCGGTTAGAACCTTTGGTGCAGGAGATCAACCGTTTTGAACCGACCATAAAAGAGCTTTCCGATACGGAGTTAAGGCACAAGACAGAAGAATTTAAAAACCGTCTGAAAGAAGGCGCGACGTTAGACGATCTGCTGCCGGAAGCGTTCGCGGTGGTCAGAGAAGCGGCAAAAAGAACGCTTCACATGCGCCATTTTGATGTTCAGCTCATGGGGGGCATTGTCCTTCATCAAGGCAGGATCGCAGAAATGAAAACCGGTGAAGGGAAAACGCTGGTGGCAACACTGCCCGCTTATTTGAACGCGCTGACGGGAGAAGGGGTCCATATTGTAACGGTCAATGAATACCTGGCAAAACGTGACAGCGAATTGATGGGCAAGATCTATCGATTTTTGGGTCTGAGCGTGGGATTGATCCTTTCTCAAATGGAACCGAAAGACAAACAGGCGGCGTATAACGCGGATATCGTATTTGCGACCAACAACGAACTGGGATTTGACTATTTGCGGGACAATATGTCTATTTTTAAAGAAAATTTGGTGCAGAGGAAATTAAATTACGCCATCATCGACGAAGTCGACTCTATTTTGATCGACGAAGCCAGAACCCCTCTGATTATATCCGGGAACGCATATAAAGCGGATGATTCTTATCTGGCTGCCAATAGTTTCATCTATACTTTAAAAGAGGAAGAAGACTATAAAGTAGATGAAAAAGCGCACACTGCCTTTTTGACGGAAGAAGGGGTAGCCAAGGCGGAAGCGTATTTCAAGATCGAAAATCTGTATGATCCGGAACAGCAGCAAAGAGCCCATCTCATCAACAACGCGTTGAAAGCGCACACGCTGATGAAACGGGATAAGGATTATGTGGTAAAAGACGGGGCGGTCATTATCGTGGATCAGTTCACCGGCCGTTTGATGCTGGGCAGGCAATACAGCGACGGACTGCACCAGGCTATTGAAGCAAAGGAAAACGTGCAGATCAAAAAAGAAACCAAAACATTGGCGACCATTACATTCCAGAACTTTTTCAGAATGTATCAAAAGAGAAGCGGTATGACCGGGACAGCTATGACGGAAGAAGATGAATTTATCAATATCTATGGCATGGACGTGGTATCTATTCCCACCAATAAAGAAATGAAAAGGGTCGATCAAGATGACGTGGTATATAAGACCGAAAACGGTAAATTCAAAGCGATCGTAGAAGAGATCAAGGAAAGCCACGCCAAAGGACAGCCGGTTTTGGTAGGGACCATTACCATCGATAAATCGGAAGAATTGAGTCATCTTTTGAAAAAACAGAACATCAAGCATCAGGTGTTGAATGCAAAATATCATGAAAAAGAAGCGGAGATCATCGCACAGGCCGGCCGTTTGGGTGCGGTCACCATTGCCACCAACATGGCAGGGAGAGGGACGGATATTATGCTGGGAGGCAATCCCGACTACCTCGCTTTGCAGGAAATGCGCCGCATGGGATACACAGAAGAGCTGGTAGCGGAAGCCAACGGATTTGCGGAAACGGAAGATCAGGAGATCATAGAAGCAAGACAGCGGTTTATAGAGCTACGGGATAAATATAAAGCGGAAGCGGATAAGGAGCACGATCAGATCGTTTTGACAGGCGGACTCAAGGTCATCGGTTCGGAACGCCATGAAAGCAGGCGAATCGACAATCAGTTGAGAGGACGTTCCGGCAGACAGGGGGATCCGGGAGAATCTCGGTTCTATATCTCTCTGGAGGATGATTTGATCCGTTTGTTCGGTTCGGATAATCTGAAAAATATCATGGGCAGGATCGGTATGGAAGAAGATATGCCCATTGAAAATAAAATGCTTACCAGAACCATTGAAAATGCGCAGAAACGGGTGGAAGAACGAAACTTCGATACCAGAAAGCATGTGCTGGAATATGATATGGTCATGAATACACAGCGTGAAGTCATTTATTCTCAAAGAAATGATGTACTAAGCGGCAAAGAGATGCGGGATACCATTATCGACTTCAGCAAAGATATCATAACAGAGTTGGTAGAAGTGCATACCGCAAACAGCAAGTACTCGGAAGAATGGGATCTGGCGGATCTAAACGACAATCTCCATAATCTGTTTTTGCCGAAAAGCAAATACATTCAGCCCGGAGACGATCTGGACAAACAGCGGATCATAGAAGATCTGGAAAAAACAGCGGAAGAGCTGTATCGTTTCAAAGAACGGGAATTCGAACAGGAAGGCTATGATTTCAGAGAGATCGAACGGATCGTGTTGTTACAGACCATCGATGAAAAATGGATGGATCACATTGACGCCATGCATCAGCTGAAACAGGGGATCGGCTTAAGGGCATACGGCCATGACGATCCTTTGGTCGCTTATAAAAACGAAGGCTATGAAATGTTCAATTATATGATCGACAACATCAAATACGATGTATTGAGAACCATTTATCATATCGTTCCGAAAAACAAGATGGAACGGAAACAAGTAGCAAAACCTTTGATGGCAACAGGCGGCAGTGAAGAAGTGAAAAAGAAACCTATTAAGAAAGACAAAAAAGTGGGAAGAAATGATCTTTGCCCCTGCGGGAGCGGATTAAAATATAAAAAATGCTGCGGTAAGGATCTGTAAAGTATGAGACGGTGGATGGATATTCCCAGCCTGTTGTTTTCTTTTTTGATCATGGCTTATGTCTTGTTCAAAGAGTATATGAATGCAACGTATAAAGCATTTTTGGAATGGCCGCCTTCCATGGCTTTTTTACCGGAGCTTCTGCTGTATGGGATTTTGGTCTATGCGGTCCTTTGGAAAATACGGGACCAGCAAAAGAAAATAGAACGTCTGATGAAAGAAAAGCACGCTTTGTTGGACGAAAATGAGATGCTTAGGCAAAAGATCAAAGAGTTTCAAAAAAATAAGTAACAGAAGAAGGATGTGAAAAAATGTTAGCGGAATTAAGACAGGAATTTAAAAATGAAGCTAAAATTTTAGAAGAAGTGAGGGTTTCCCTTTGACCTGGAAAACAAAGAAAAAGAGGTCAAAGAATTAGAAGAAAAGACATTTTTGCCGGAATTTTGGAATGACCAGAAAGAAGCGGCAAAGGTAAATAAAAGGATCACATTGCTGAAAGCGGGGATCAAAGAGTTTCAGGATGTACAGGAACTGTATGATGAAGTAGACACGCTGTTTCTTCTTCTGGAAGAGGAAGAGGATGAAGAAATGGAAAAAGAAGCGGCGCAAAAATATCGTAAGTTAAAAAAACGGCTGGAAGAGCTAAGGCTGGAAACACTGCTTTCCGGTCCCAACGACAGCAACGACGCGATTTTGACTTTGCACGCCGGCGCCGGCGGCACGGAAGCCCAAGACTGGACGGAAATGCTTCTTCGCATGTATACCAGATGGGCGGAAAACAGAGGATATACCGTAAAAACGCTGGACTTTTTAGCAGGTGACGAAGCCGGGATCAAAAGTGTCACCCTGGAAATCGCGGGACTCAACGCTTACGGATATTTAAAATCGGAAAAGGGAGTCCATCGGCTGGTCCGTATTTCTCCTTTTGACGCTTCGGGGAAACGGCATACTTCTTTTGCTTCCCTTTTGGTCACCCCGGTGATCGACGATGACGTGGATGTGGATATCAAACCGGAAGATCTAAAGATCGATACGTATCGCTCCAGCGGCGCCGGAGGACAGCATGTCAATAAAACCGACTCTGCCGTCAGGATCACCCATTTACCCACGGGGATCGTGGTGCAGTGTCAGAATGAACGGTCTCAGATCTCCAATAAAGAAACAGCCATGAAGATCTTAAAAGGCCGTTTGATGGAAATTTTATTGGAACAGAAAAAAGAAAGACTGGAAGAATTAAAAGGAGACCTAACAGAGATCGGCTGGGGAAACCAGATCAGGTCTTATGTATTCCACCCCTACAGCATGGTAAAAGACCACAGAACAGGGGAAGAAGTGGGCAATACCCAAGCTGTCATGGATGGGGATATTGACCGCTTTATCAATGCTTATCTGAAAGAAAAGGCTATC
>JAEEYS010000199.1 GCA_016288255.1 Bacillota bacterium | reverse complement strand
TAAAGCGGGTATTGCGGCGGGAAGTAGAAGACAGGCTTTCCGAAGCATTACTAGACGGCACGGTCAAAAAGGGCGATACCGCTGTTGTGGATTACAAAAACGAGCAGTTTACGGTCCGCAAAAAAGGAAAAAGAAAACAGCAAAAAGACAGTGAAGCGGAATAGAGAGCAGTATGATATGAGACAAAGAAAAAGCGGGAGCGAGTAAAGCGCTCCTGCTTTTTTGTTTGGTTTCTGAAAAAGGGAAATTTGCCTAAAAAGAAGCAGCTTTTGTCTAAAAAAGGTGGTTTATTCTCCTAAAAAAAGGCGAGTTTTCCTGCCGGAAAAATATGACTGAAAGGAGAGAGAAAATTTCTGTTATTTACCTTCTAAAAAGAGAAAAATGGTGTATAATCTTAATAGGACAAGCAATGAAAAAGTGGGGAAATATGAAAAAAAGAAAGAAAAAAATCATATCGATTACGATCGTAACGACAGTTATGATATTTTTTGTATTAAATATACAATCTTTTCCGGATTTGATCGGTCATTGGTCAGAAAAGGAAGTGGATCGTCTGAATGTGCTGGGGATCACCGCGGGATATGAAGACGGTAATTTCTATCCCCAAAATTCGGTCACACGGGCGGAATTTGTCAAAATGCTTGTCAGCGCGTTAGGATATGCCAATGATGCGGAAAATTTAAAAAATACCAAACTGCTGTTTTCGGATCTGGGAAGAGATCATTGGGCAAACGGCACGATCTTAGCGGCTTATGAGTTAGGCATTTTGGAAGAAAAGCCCGGGGAAAAAGTGCGGCCGGACGATAAGATCACGAGATTAGAGATCATTGCCATGCTGATGCGCAGTTATGGAAACTATGAACCGGTCTCTTATAAGACTTTTGCGGATCAAAATGCGATTCCTTCCGCGTATCGAAAAGATGTCGCTTCCGCGGTGGAACTGGGGTTTGTGACAGGGTTTCCCGATGATACGCTGCGCCCGGAGGCTACCGCTACCAGAAGCGAAAGCGCAGCCATGATCCATCGGCTGATGAGAAAAAAAGGACTTTTATATGATTATATCGGAACATTTTTGCAGGGAAACGGGGAAACATTTACGCTTTCTGTCAACGGACAGGCTGTGGATCTAAAAAGATCCAACAGGAACATCCGCTGGCCCGCCGTAGAAAATAGCGGCAGTCGGATCGGTGTCATCCTGGACCCTGCGGGAATGGTCGTGGATTTTGATCTTTTCAATTAAAACACGGAAAATCCAGAGAAAAAGAAAAGGAAATCTCATGAGAAGGACAAAACCGGACAAAAGAAAAATACATCTTAGAAATTGGGATAAAAAAACGAGGAATTGGTCTATTGTTTTTGTTATCCTTTTCTTTTGTGCGTTTTTTTCCGTAGTACAGATCTGGCAGAATGCACAAAGAGAGCAAATGCTTTTTTTGGAAGCGGAAAAAATGACCAGAGCCAGCCAAAAAGAAAAACAGACCACTTCCGTTGCGGCGGAAGAGGTCGAAGATTATATGGATCAGACCTTTCGAGATCCGGCAAAGGGCCTTAAGATCGCCCAGGATGATATGGGCGTGACGCGGTTTGTAAGGGAAAATCAGGGAATAGACGGCTTTGGCATCACGGTCGCGGTGATCGATACGGGGATCGATGTGGGGCATGAGGATCTATATCATACTTCCCAAAATGAAATAAAGATCGTGGATTGGCAGGACTTTACGGAAGAAGGATATGTGGAGACCAAAGAAGCAGAGATCGCGGAAAATACCTTGATCACAGATAACGGCGCTTATGGGTTCAAAGGAATCCAAAGCAGAAGCGGTCTGTTTCGGTTCGGCGTATTGACGGAACAGCAGTTGAGCGAGGTAGGCTATATCGCCCAGGATCTGGACAGGAATGGGAATGCTACGGATATTTTCGGGATACTGGTCGTGGATTCCAAAGAAGAAGGATATTACGATACCATCTATATCGATACCAATCGAAACAGAGATTTTTCCGATGAGATCCCTCTTGCGGAATATCGGATCAGCAATACCTGGATCTATTTTGGGGCGTCTGCGGGGGAAAGCACGGAACGCTCCAGCGCTGTAGCGGCGGAAATAGACGGCGGGGGAGATTTTGTAAAGATCGGTTTTGACGGAAACGGACACGGCACCCATGTGGCAGGAGCTATCGGCGCCAACGGCAAAGTAAAAGGAGCGGCGCCGGGGGTCAAGCTCATGGCTTTAAAGGCGGTGGACTCCAGCGGGACCGGTTCTTTTGAAGCGGTTTATGAAGCGATTCGGTATGCGTCTACCCATGGAGCGGATATCATCAATATTTCCATGAGTTTGGGGAAATTTGAGTTGGGAAACAGCAATCCCTGCAAGGAATTTATCCATAAAGTCAGCAATGATAAAAATATTTTGTTTGTTGTGGCGGCGGGGAATGAAGGGCCCCAGACGGGAAGCATCTATACGCCCGGAGACATCGATGAAGTCATTTCGGTCAGCGGATATGTTTCAAGAGCTCTTTGGGGCGAAAATTACGGATATGATCACGCGGAAGATCTGATCCTTTATTCAGATTCCATCGGGCCGAGAAAGGACGGCGCGATCTTTCCGCATGTGGTCGCACCGGGCAGTTTTGCGTCTACGGTGAATATTTGGGACGGCGATTCCTACAGTTTGCTTTCCGGGACCTCTATGGCGGCGGCCAATGTGAGCGGCAGTATGGCGCTTCTCTTGGAAAAAGCAAAAAAAGAACATGTGGCATATACGGCTTCCGCTATACGGGAGGCAGTGAACCAAGGGGCGGAAACCATGAGCGGATTTTCCGCGGCAGAACAGGGCTATGGAAAATTTTCCCTTCCCAACACGTGGAGGATATTGCAGCAAAACAGTAAAACGCTTTCCTATCAGGTCAGCACAGAGGGAAAAAATTCTTATGGCGTATCGGGAAGCGGGCTTTATTTTGTGGGAGAAAAAGTGCGGAGAATAGGGGTCAGCCTTTTGAATCCTTCTTCTTTGACGCCGTTGGAATATGTCCTGCAATCGAATGGGACTTACCGATTTGATAAAAAAAGCGTTGTACTGCCGAGAAATGTGATCCGCGATGTGACGGTGGACCTTCCTGTGCCGCAAAATCCCGGGATCTATACGACGTATCTTATGGCAGAAGAAAAAAATCATTTGGCGGCAGATGTAAAGATCCCTTATACGACAATAGAACCTTATGTGTTAGCGGATCATTTGTCACTGGAGGGGGCGCTCTATCCCGGGCGGTTTGACAGGCATTTTATCCGGATAGAGGATGGAAAAACCGATGTGGCAGTGACGTTGAAACAAAAAGGGCAAAAAGGCAAGATCAAGCTTTTGCTCTACGATCCGGATGGGAAAAAATATGTGGGCAGTGAATTTATAGAGGGAAATCAAGACCAGGCGGTCTTTTCCATCACGCAGCCGAAAAGCGGTGTTTGGGAAATGATCGTATACAGTTCTTTGACGAATTACGATTATGGCAGGCCGGCTGTTCCTTATACGCTGGAACTTTCCTCCGATTATATCCAGTTTTCTTCTATGCCCCTTGTGATAAAGGAATCCGTAAAGAACGTATCGGGGAATACGGTCGTTTCGGTCAAAAATCATGGTGGAGATTTTCAAGCGGAATGTATCGGGAACGGTTTTATCAAAGAGGACGAAAATCAAGTGACGGAACAGATCATGGTCAATTTGAGCGAAACGCTTTATAATAAAAACTTTGAAGTGCCGGAAGATACATTCAAACTCACCATTGGATTAAAAAATCCCACCGAGCTGGAAGGGGACGCGGATCTTTATCTGTATAAACTGACGGGAGAAACGCTAAAAGAAGTCGCCCGTTCCAACAACGCCAATACCATAGAAGAAGAGATCACGCTCTATTATCCGGAACCGGGTCGTTATATCATCAATATCGACGGGTTTGGGATCCCGAACAACTATTTGACGGCGGATCTTTATTATAATATTTTTGAGGACAAAGAGTATTTAAGAGCGGAAAGCGCCGCGTCTGACTGGCAAAGAGGGAACTCTTACGATATCGGTCTGCAGTATATGGTACCCAAGGAAGCGGGGATCTATGACGGTGTGGTGACCATCAAAGACGCAGAAAGAGAAACTGTGGGATTTTGTCCCGTGAAGCTTTATGTAGATATGCCGGAAATCTTTGTGGGCTGCTACCATACAGAGGATAAAAAACAGATCGTGATACAGGCAAAAGACAAAGAAAATCAAATTCCTTTGGAAGGAATGATAAAAATAAATGAGAAAAGTTATGCTTTATCCAATGGTCGTGTTATAATAGAAACAGAGGGAGGCATGGAAACGCTTTCTATTTCCATGGAAATAGAAAATTATGTGCCTTACCATCAAAAGATTCTTATAAAAGATATCCCTTGATCAAAACGGGGATATGCTAGCTATTTTAAAAAATTTAAAAAATTTTAGGAGGTATATACCATTGTTAGTTACACTAAGAGAGTTGATGCAGGATGCAGAAAAAAATCATTATGCAGTAGGTGCTTTTAACACCAACAATATGGAAATCGTGCAGGCTATTGTGGAATCCGCTCATGAAGAACAATCACCGGTTATCTTACAGGCCAGCCAGGGCGCATTGAAATATGCGGGAGTAGACTATATTGTAGCTATGGTAGAAGCTGCTTCTAAAAAAACCAACGTGCCGATCGCGCTTCATTTGGACCACGGCACAGATTATGATCAGATCGTTATGTGTGTCAGAACAGGATTTAGCTCCGTTATGATCGACGGTTCCAAACGTCCTTTGGATGAAAACATCAAGATCACACAGGAAATCGTTAAATTTGCCAAAACAGCCGGCCTTTCCGTAGAAGGCGAATTGGGCAGAATCGGCGGCACAGAAGATCAGATCAGTGTAACAGACAGAGAAGCTTCCATGACCATACCGGCAGAAGCAAAAAGATTCTGTGATGAAACAGGCGTTGATGCGTTGGCCGTTTCTATCGGAAACGCACATGGTCAATACAAAGGAAAACCGGAATTGGATTTTAACAGACTGCGCGAAATCAAAGCGATCGTTGACACACCATTAGTACTGCACGGCGCTTCCGGCATCCCGGGCGAAGATATCCAAGAAGCAGTCAAAATCGGGGTTTCCAAAATCAATATCGATACAGAAATCAGACAGGCTTTCCATCGTTCCGTAAAAGCCTTTATCGAAGCAAATCCAAACGAATATGATCCGAGAAAGATTTTGACTCCTGCAAAAGCAGAAATGAAAAAAGTCATTATCGGTAAAATGAGACTGTTCGGCAGCTCCAACAGAGCTTAAATGACAAAAAACAGGATCAAGTACCCTCTTGATCCTGTTTTTCCATGAAACACCCTTATTTTAGGATACATTGGCTTGTGTGGCAAAAGATTATATGATACACTGATATCGGTTTTCAAAATGTGCATTTCTTTAAAAAATCCCAAGAAGAGTAAAAATGTATGAGAATGGATGATTGAAACGGGTTATGAATGGAAATTTTTCCATCCATAAGAGTTTTGCTGTGCTTTTCGGCAACTGGTTTTCGAGGTTTTATCTTTTTTAAATTTTAATCTGTTTATTTTTTACATAAAAGGAGATGTTTAAGATGGAGAGAGTATTATCTTTGGAATTTGCACGTGTAACGGAAGCGGCTGCGCTGGCTTGCGCAAGATTGATGGGCAGAGGCGATAAGATCGCGGCGGATGACGCAGCGGTAAAAGGAATGCGGGGCGTTTTTGACACAGTGGATATCGATGGTATCGTCGTAATCGGAGAAGGCGAAATGGACGAAGCGCCGATGCTTTATATCGGAGAACCCGTAGGGAACAAAAAAGGGCCTAAAGTAGATATCGCAGTGGATCCTTTGGAAGGGACCAATTTGGTAGCAAAGGGACTAAACAATGCGATCGCTGTTTTGGCGGTAGCGGAACGGGGCAAACTGCTCCATGCACCGGATATGTATATGGATAAGATCGCGGTAGGCCCGAAAGCAAAAGGCTGTATCGATATCAATGCGCCGATCGAAGAAAATTTGAAGAATGTCGCAAAAGCGTTGGGAAAAGAAGTCAAAGACGTTACCGTGATCATTTTGGAAAGAGAACGGCATGAAGAATTGGTCAGACGGATCAGAGCGGCCGGCGCCAGGATCAAATTTATCTCTGACGGGGACGTATCTTCCGCCGTATCCACAGCGCTTCCCGAAACCGGTATCGATCTCATGGTAGGGATCGGCGGCGCGCCGGAAGGCGTTTTGGCAGCAGCAGCTTTGTATTGCTTAGGCGGAGATATGCAGGCAAAACTGGTTCCTTATACCGAAGAAGAAGAAAGACGTATGAAAGAAATGGGGATCGAAGACAAGGATAAAGTATTACAGTTATCCGATCTGGTAACCGGCGATGATGTTATTTTTGCCGCTACAGGCGTAACGGACGGAGATCTTTTGAGAGGCGTTCGTTATATGGGCGATACAGCGACGACACAGACGGTAGTAACCCGTTCCAAAACCGGAACGATTCGGTTTATCGACGCGGTCCATGTCCTTGCGAAAAAACCGGATTACAACAAACGGGGCCTATAAATTTAAGGAGTGATAGTTTGAATAGAAGCGATCTGGAAAAGCAAAAGCTGGTTGCACTGCGAGAGATAGCAAAAGAATTCAATATCGAAAAAAGTTATACTTATAAAAAAGAAGAACTGATAGACAAAATCATGGAAAGATCCGGGCAAAAAGAAGCTTTTGCGGCGGAAGAAAAACAGAGAGAAGAAGCGAGAGCTTTGGCTCTGGCGCTGGAAAAGGAAAAGATCAGACCCAAAAAACCGGTCCCGGAAGAAACGGAATGTGCCGGAGAAGAGGACAAAGAACCAAAAGAAATACCCTTTAGAAAAGAAGAATCGAGAAAAGAAACGGATATTTACGGGCAGGGTATTTTGGAGGTTTTACCGGACGGATACGGGTTTTTGAGGCCTTCCAACTGTACGCCCAGTGATGACGATATCTATATTTCTCCTTCACAGATCAAAAGGTTCAATCTGCGGACGGGAGACCGTGTCAGCGGCAAAGTGAGACGCCCGAAAGAAGGAGAAAAATATTACGCTCTGCTTTTTGTCAACGGAGTCAATGGCAAAGAACCGGAAACGGCTGTCAGAAGGCCGAATTTTGACAACCTGACGCCGATCTATCCCAATGAAAAATTGACTTTGGAGTATTCTCCCACCAATGTTGCCACAAGGATCATTGATTTGGTGGCGCCGATCGGAAAAGGACAAAGAGGAATGATCGTATCTGCGCCGAAAGCGGGAAAGACCACGCTTTTGAAACAAATCGCGAACGGGATCATCAGAAATCATCCGGAAGTGGAGCTGATCGTTCTGTTGATAGATGAACGGCCGGAAGAAGTAACGGATTTTAAAAATTCTGTCAGCGCGGAAGTGATCTATTCCACTTTTGACGAAACGCCGGAAAATCATATCCGTATTACCAATATCGTCTTGGAACGGGCAAAAAGACTGGTGGAACATAAAAAGGATGTCGTGATCTTATTTGATAGTTTGACACGGTTCGCCAGAGGGAACAATCTGGTGGTACCGCCTTCGGGAAGGACCCTTTCCGGCGGGATCGATCCGGTGGCGCTTTATACGCCCAAAAAATTCTTCGGAGCCGCCAGGAATATCCAAGAAGGCGGAAGCTTGACGATCTTGGCTACGGCGCTGGTAGAAACGGGGAGCAGAATGGACGAGGTGATCTTTGAAGAATTCAAAGGTACCGGCAACATGGAGCTGTATTTGGATCGAAAGATCGCGGAAAGAAGGATTTTCCCCGCTATTGATATCAAACGATCTTCTACCAGAAGAGAAAAAAGTCTTTTGACACCGGCGGAACTGGATATTATGTGGAGACTGCGGCGGTATTGTTATAATATGAACAGCGCCGACGCTATGGAAATGCTCCACAATAAGATCTTGAAGACAAAAAACAGCCAGGAATTTGTGGCTTATATGGAACGAGAGTTAAGAGATATAAAAGATATTGAATAAGATGTATAAAATGAAGCAGAAAGAAAAGAATATTTACTGACACACTCAAAAGAAAGGAATGTCAGAGATGAAACGAAAAATATTCTTTTCTTTTTTTGCTGTTTTTTTGATGATGACGTTTGCTTTGTCCATGGGCGTTTTGTCCAAAGAAGCGGAAAACGTCGTTTATACGGTGAAAAAAGGAGAAACTTTAAGTAAGATCGCAAAAGAATATCATGTAACAGTCAAAGAGATCGCGAAAGAGAACCGTTTAAAAAATCCAGATTTTATTCAGATTGGGCAAAAATTGATCATTCCGCAAAAAAAAGAAAAAGCAGAGATCAGAACAGATGTTGCGGAAAAAGAAAATTTTGAAACATATATTGTAAAAGAGGGGGACACGCTGTCAAAGATCGCAGAAACCTATCGGATACCGATAGAAAAATTGCAGACGTTAAATGAGATCAACGATTCGAAAGCGTTACGGATAGGAGACGTGTTAAAAATAGAAGAGGAGCAGCCTGAAGTGGTTTTGGAGGCAAAAGC